>NZ_CAKKTL010000086.1:10364-21123 GCF_920664355.1 Protofrankia sp. CiP1_Cm_nod2 | reverse complement strand
AGTTAAACGACAAGCTTAGGGCAGTGGCCTACGAGGCCGGGGGCACGTCCCCTGAAGAAAGCGGAGGTGCCGGGAGCGGGCTTGCTTCGTCCTCGGCTGCCGCATATGCCTTTCCGTATTCCCACTCGGCGGCGAGTCTCGATTCGTGCTCCGCTGCGATCGCACGGGTCCTTACGTACTCCGTCTCGTCATGGTCCGACTCGTCGTACGCGGCCTGGCCGGAGGTCGCCTCGGCCTCACGCTGCTTTTGGTCCTCCGCTAGAGCCGCGACCGCGACAATGGCTGCGGCGGCCGCCGCCAGCCATCCAGTGACATGGTTGCGCTTCCACCAGCTAGGTGGAGATGTGCCGCTTGCGAGCGCCCTCAGGTCCTTCATCGTCTTGGTGATGTCGCGGGTCAGCGGCCGGTTCTCTCGGCGCCAAGTAGACCGCGATGGCCTCCCTCCGGGGTACACCACCGGGAACGACGGGAGCGTGCCGCGAACCGTGCTTCCGCCCGACAAAGCGTCGTCACGCTCCCGTGCCGAACGGGCATCGTCGAGCTGTCTTTGCGTCACCTGGTCGAAGATCCGTGTGTTCTCACGTTGCTCGTCAAGACGACGCTGATCGTCGCGTGCTTGTTCGTACTGGTAGTCGGACATCGAAATCCTTCCCATCGGTAGTCCACATGCTGGCCGCGGCCGGGTCTGCGGGTGCGGGTGCGCGTGGTCTTCGTCTTTCGTAGCCATCAGATGTTGTAGTCGGTGGCGGAGAGGCCCAGGCCGACCATGGTGCAGTCGGGTTGGTTCTGCGACAGCGGGGCTGACAGCTGCACGGTGCCAACGCTCGAACCAGGGAACAAAGGACATATGGTGGAGATACGTGTGACTGCTAGCCCTGATTCCTGACGAACAGTACGTTGGACCCGGTGTCCTGGTAGGTCATCTCCTCTGCTGAGCAGTCGATGTTTTCGGGGTCGAGCTTTGAGAGGCTGGCCTGCTTCGGGCTGCCATGAGAGCCATCCAGCGCGAGCATCACCGAGATCGCGCCACTCACGGACGAGTACGTGAGTGTGCTGCCGCTGATCGAGTAGCGGAACGAGATGTTCCCAGACTCGTAGATCTCGTATAGCCGGTGGTCGTCGCCGTAACCGAGGAGCCTCGCGTCGAACTTGTCACTGCCCGTACCGTCCGGACGGAGTTCAACCGTGCGGGTGGCTCCGTCGTGGGCCTGGACGGTGACGGTGCCGGTAGCGCTGCGATCCCAGACCGACATGGGATCCTCCTCGTACCAGGAGCCGGCGTCCTCAAGGCTCCACAAGCCAGTCGCGCAGTCCGCAGCCAGCAGCGGAGCACCGCTCTTTGTGTAACGGTTCCCGCCGAGGGTTAGCAGTGAACCGCGAACGGACCATTTCACGGCGTCTCCGCCCTGGCAGTTCGCACTTGTGAAGTGGAATCGCAGCGTGTCGCCGGCAACGGAGACAGTGCCGGAGCATTGGCTGTTGAAGAGGTCGTTGGTGAGAGTATGAATGACCTTGCCGTCAGCGGTGAAGGAGTACTCGTTCGCCGCGCCATGCCCGGTGACGCCGGAGCCGACGATCGCCCAGTCGCCGACCAGGCTCGACGGTATGCTCGCCGACGCATCACTGTCAGTCGTTACTGAGGCGGCCGACCTAGTGGACGGAACATTCGTGCCGGACGGGCCACCAGAATGGCTGATTGTTGATGCCAGCCCGGCCGAGCTGGCGCCGCTATCGCTGTGGACTGGGGACGGCACTGCGGATTTTCCGCACGCAGCAAGGAAAGTGGCGTTGACGACCACCAGTGCTGCAACGCGGAGAACGAAGGATCTGTTCCGACATCGATGGGCCGCCCTCGGTGGAGTCTTCACTCGCTTTCTCCTCTTCTGGTTCGTGCATGCCGTGGTAGGCACGCGCTTTCACGGCGCGTGCTGCGGGGTGACCGTGGAATTCGATTCCCAATCGCCGTGTGCCCGCCGGCCGGATGCTCGACTTGGCTGCTTTGGCTACCTGAGACGCGGCCATGCTGGGCCTCACCAGCTCGACAGCACGACCGAGACGAGCGGAGCGTCGGGGTCACGGCAACTCGGGCAGACCCCGACGAGCAGCAGCAAGACTCTTTTGACCGTTCCGATGTTCGGAACCTGGCCCACCGCGGCGCGGCCGCAGTCCTGACAGATGTGCCTGCCGCAGTGGGGACAGCCCTTGATCTTGAGCTCGGGCCCGACGGTGCCGCAGGTGTCGCATTGGATCACTGCCGCCATAGCCGCTCCTTCGATCGATGCGTCATTTCGAAGCTACTGTCGGCGATGGTCGGCCGTCCGGTACCTAGGCGCGAACTCCGCGGCCTTTGCGTACTGGAGTACGTATTGAAGAACTCTGCGACACTGGTCGGGATGCGGCCGCTGCGGATAGCATCCGGCCATGACGCTTGCCTGGCCGTTCATCGGGCGCGCGGACCAAGTGCGCGAGATCGTCGCGACGCTGAAGCGCAGCGCAAGCCCGGGGCTGATCGTGGCCGGGACGTCCGGGGTGGGGAAGACCAGGCTGGTGGACGAGGCCGTCTGCGCCTTGCCGCCGCATTTTGTGACCGTCAGGATGCACCCGACGCGGATTCTGCATCGGATGTCGTTCGAGGTCCTCGACGCGATCTACCCAGCCGGGTCGTCACGGCGGGGGCCGCACAACACGCCGAAATGGGAGGCTGAACGGATCCGGCGGTATGCCGAGTCACTGACTGGTGACGGGCGGCTCGTGCTGGTCGTCGACGACTTGCAGTTCCTCGACCCGCAGTCAGCCGCCGCCCTGCACCTGGTCGCGGGCAAACCCCGGATCCACATCCTTGCGACGGTCAACGTCGACGAGCCCGCCGACGACGAGGTCAAGGATCTGTGGCGGGACCGGGTCCTGGTCCGTCACGATCTAGCCCCCTTGGGCGATCCCAATGTCAGGGACCTGCTGCAACGGGTTCTCGGCGGGCCGGTGCACGCCCGTACGGTCTCGGAGCTCCGCTCCATTACCGGTGGGAATCTCGTGTTACTGGAAGCGCTGATCACGGCGGGGAAGGTCGCTGGTACGCTCGGACAGCACGACGGCGTGTGGGTGTGGAGCGGTCAGCCCTTGTTGGGAAACTCGGCGATCGACACGTTGTCGGGCAGGTTCGAGCGTGCCGGAGCCGAAGCCGAAGCCGAAGCCGTCACAGTCTTGGAGTACCTGGCGCTGTCGGAGCCGATCGGCGTCACCGTCCTCGTCGCGCTGACCTCGGCCGCCGCAGTCGAAGAGGCGGAGGCCGCGCGACTGATCCGCGTCGAGCGGAACGACCACCGGCTGGAAGCCCGGCTCCAACACCCGCTGTATGCGACCGTCCTCCGGAAGGCCATGCCGGTCACGCGGATGGGCCGGATGTCCCGCGAGCTGGCAGATGCCGTCCAGACCCTCGGTGCTCGACGCCGCGGCGACCTGCTGCGCGTCGCACTTTGGCAGATGGACGGCGACCTGCCCGGCCACGCGGCCACACTCGCCGGTGCGGCACGGCAGGCGTTCGCGCTGTACGACTTCCAGGCCGCGAACCGCCTGGCTCGGGCTGCCCTTGCCGCGGGCGCGGATGCTTCGACCGCAGTCGATATGTCGCTCATCCTCGCCTCCTCCGGGCAGTGGCACAGCGCGATCGAAGTCGCGCGCAGCGCCTTTCTGCAGGCTCGATCGCCGCTGGAACGCGCCGCAGCGGTATACGCGGAGGCATTCGAGCTCGGCGTCGGGCTGGGAAAGCTCGCCGCGGCCGAAGCACGGCTGGACGAGGAGGAGGCGGCCCTGTCGGCCGAGCCTGTGCCACGCGGTGCGGACGGAGAGGAGGTTCAGGCGGCGCTGGATGAGATGGTGTGCGGGCGTACTGCGCTCTGGGGCTTCGCCGGGCGCGTCCACGATGCCCGTGATCTGGCGCTGAGGCATCTGGAACAGCGGGACCGGCAGCTGCTTCCCGGTCCGCGAGCACACCTGCAGACGGTCGCGGCCTGGATGCTCGTCCATGCCGGCTCCCTTACGCAGGGCGTCCAACTGGCCCAGCAGACACTGTCCGAGTGGCAGGGCTGGCGTGACGCGCGACCCAGCCTCGCCCCGTTCCTGGTCATGACGATCGCCGTCGCCGATGTGGTCGCCGGCCGTCCGGCCGACGCCGACAGCGAACTCGCCGCCTGGTCGGCGTTGGCCCCGTCCGGCGACTGGCCGGTGGCCGAGGGCGTGCTCGGCCTTGTCGAGTGCTGGTCGTCGCGGTTGCAGGGCCGCTACGCGGATGCCCTCGTCGTCGCCCGTGACATGGTGGCGCGTTCGCAGGATGTGCGCGGCTCGGCGCTCGGCGAACTCGCGCACTGCCACAGCCAGTTGGGCAACCATGCGGCGGCCGCGGCAGCCCTCGACGAATCGGAAGGCCTGGCCGAGCAGTCGTGGGGTATCCATGATTACGCCCACCGGTTCGCCGCGATCCGCCTCGTCATCCAAGGCGGGAGGACCGACGACGCAGCCCAGGCAGCCGAGGCCTTTGCACGCTCTGCGGCAGAACGCGGCGCCTATGTCGTCGCCGCGCATGCCTGGCACGAACTGACCCGCTTGAACGTGGTGCTACCGCCCGACGCGATCGAGGTCATCGGCAGAGTCGAGGGACCATTCGCTCAGATCGCCCTCGAACACGCCGCCGCGCTCGCGGCCGCCGACGCCGACAGCCTCCGCGCGGTGTCCGATCGATGGGCGGCCGCCAACTTGTGGCCCTTCGCCGCTGACGCGACCGGCCAGGCCGCAGCCATCCTCGAAGCCACGGGGCGCCCCCAGGACGCCGCCGTCGCCCACGCGCGGGCATCCCTGCTGGCCGAGCACATCGACGGAAGCCCGTCCCCCGCCGTACTCCGGGCACGGACACTCAACCTGACACCGCGAGAGCGCCATGTCGCGACGCTCGCGGCCGGCGGGCTGAGCAATCTGCAGATCGCGGGGCAACTCGAATTGTCCGAGCGTACCGTCGAGAGCCACATGGGCCGGATCTTCGCAAAGATCGGCATCAACGATCGCCACAGGCTTCGCGAGATCTTCGGACCAGCACCGAACCGTCCGCTGCCGGAATGAACGCGATCTTCGCAGAGGTAGTCCGGCCCGGCCGACGCCCGGTCCTGCCAGGGAAACCGCAGCGATCCTCTCCACATTGCCGAGATCATCTCGCGGATCGCAACGCCCGCGCTGCGAGCAGGACCATCCCGTCAGGCCGGCGCAGCACGACGCAGACGTTGACGACCGAGGTGTGGCGGACAGCATGCTGAGACACCGCGTTTCTCCCTTCACGTAGCCACGACGGTAGTGGCACCGTCTAGCCCCGTCTTCCGCACATGGGATTTCGATGCCTTGACCGGCCCGGTTTCCGATCAAGGTGGTCGGGTCGGGTCGACGCCGAGAATGGTGAGCAGGTGCTGGTGCAAAGCCGATGGGCGGGGGATGCAGGCGGCTTGGTCGCCCCGGGCGGGCACGAGGCGCAGCCTGCTCGGTGTGCTGAAGAGCAGTGCTCCGGTGGGGCGGGCGGGCCGACCGGCGTAGAGGCCGGGGATCTTCCCGTCGGGGCCGGCGCCGAGGCGGGCTTGGCGTTCGACCAGGCAGAAGATGAGCAGGGCCAGGCAGATCACGTGGATGAGGGCGTGGATCCGCTGGTCGGAGTGCAGGAACATCGGCGCGACCGCGAGCGGCCCCTTGAACGCGCCGTAGCGGCGTTCGACGACTTCCTGGCCTTTGTAGCGGGCGAGGGCCTCGGCCGGGCCGATATCGGGTGCCAGGTTGGTCAGCAGGGCGTACCAGCCGTCGGTGGCGGCCTCAGCGTCGAGGGCGGCCTGGTCGAAGTGCCAGGTCGGGGCCGGTTTCCCGGTGTCCGGGTCGGTGCTGGTGGTGGCTTTGAGGTAGCGGGTGACTCTGCTGCTTAATTCGGCTGGGTGTCGTGGGTGCGGCATGATCTCCTGTGCGGTCCGGGTCGCCTCATGGGCCGCGGGAGGTAGGGCACATGTCGTTGCAGCCGAAGGGGCTGCCGGAGATCCCGGCGCAGACGGTGGCGGTCGCGCGGGCGGCGTTCCCGCGGGGAACGTTGGCGATGCGGCTACGGGACCGCCTCGCCGAGGTGTTCGTCGACGAGTCGTTCACCCCGGCGTTCGGCCGGCGGGGAGCGCCGGGTCTGCCGCCGGCGGTGTTGTCGCTGGTCACGGTGCTGCAGTTCACCGAGAACCTGACCGACCGGCAGGCCGCGGCGATGGCGGTCCGCGCGATCGACTGGAAGTACGCCCTCGGCGCGGAGCTGACTGACACCGGGTTCGACGCGACCGTGCTGTCCCGGTTCCGGGCCCGGCTGGCCGGCCACGGCCTGGAACGGGTGGTCTTCGACCGGCTCCTGCAGATCTGCCGTGACCAGGGCCTGATCAGCGCCGGTGGCCGGGCGCGCACCGATTCCACCCATGTGATCAGCGCGGTGCGGGACCTGAACCGGACCGAACTCGCCGGGGAGAGTGTGCGGGCGGCGTTGGAGGCCCTCGCGGTCGCGGCCCCGGACTGGCTGGCCGACACCCTGGACATCGACGAGTTGGCGCACCGCTACGGCGAGCGTGTCAACGGGTGGACGATGCCGTCGTCGACGACGGCCCGGGACCGCCTCACGGTGGTGTTCGGCCAAGACGCGCTCGCGTTGTGCCGGGCGGTGAGCACGCCCACCGCACCCGGCTGGCTGCCCGAGATCCCCGCGGTGGCGTTCCTGCGCGAGATGCTGGTGCAGACCTACTACCTGTCCACCGACAGCCGGGGACGGGAGGTGATCGTGAAGCGGGACGCCGACAAGCAGGGTGTCCCGCCTGGGCATCGTCGCTTGGCCTCCCCCTACGACCGCGACGCGCGGTGTGAGGTGCCCACCGTTCGACGTGCAGCAGCGGTGTCGGCGAGGTCGGCCGGTTGGCGACCAGCGCGGCGATCACCTCGCCGTGGGTGGCCCGGTTGACCTTGTCACGCATCGGGGCGAGCCGGTCGATCGTGCCCGCGACATCGAGGCGGGCCAGGTAGTCACGCACGACGGGGAGCGCGCCGAGCGGCTTCTCCACGCTCGGTGGCCCGTAGTCCATCGCGACCGACACAGCCACGAACAGTCCTAGACCCGCCACTACAGATCACGGTCATCCAGACGTGATCCGAACAAGAAACCACGTACCTGTCTCACCGCACGCACGTGCGGAAGACAGGTTGAACCGGTGCAGCCACCGCCGCACCGTCTTGGGATGACACTCCAGTTCGGTGGCGATCTGTGTGGTGCGCTGGCCGGCCCAGCTGACCGCGATGATCCTGGCACGCAGGATCCAGTCGGCCGGGGCGTGCCGGGCACCCGCCAGCTGACGGATCTTTTTCTCCTCGGCCGGGTTCCGGGGTGGCCGTGCGGAGAGGAAGGCGGGCATGACGTGCTCCCTGGTCAAAGCGAGCTGATACCCCGGTTCGCCCGATCTACCCCGGCCTTGAGGAACCCAGCACTATTACCCGGCGGAGTGGCCGATGGCATGGTCTCGAATGCTCCCGTGGTCTTGACGATCCGCAGCCGCGACGTGCTCAGGTTGGCGACGGCGGCCGGGTCGGTGGGGGTCACCTCGGGGGTGGCCGAGCTGGTGAACAGACACGCCACACCGGCGCCGTGGACGCCGCGTTCCTGGGACGCCAGCCCCAGTGCCCAGGTCAGCCGGGCGTTCGCCCCTGGATCGAGCTCCGCAGGGGCGGTCCCGGCGATCCCGAACAGTCCGCACATGTACGCTCACTTTCCCCGCCATTCGTCACCGTCGTGCCCCTGGTGGTGGTACCGATCGTCGGGCCCTGGTTGCTGACGAACACGCCGCACACGATCAGCAGCATCGCTACGCCCTGCACCCATGCCACGCGCTCCCCCAGCACCGGCCACGCCACCAACGCGGTGGCGACCGGTTCGAGGTAGTAGATGAACCCCGCACGCGAGGCGCCGATGACGGCGATTGACCGGTTCCACGCCGTGAAGGCCACCGCCGAGGACAGCACTCCGATGTACAGCAGCGACCACAACACCGGGCCGTCCAGGGACATCCGGCCGTCCGCCAGCAGCACGTCCCCGAGGTACAGCGGCAGCAGAAACGCCGTGCCGGCGCCGAACACGCTGGCCAGGAACACTGAACTCCGCAGCTGCGGCGGCTTGCGTCGCACCAGCACCGAGTAGCAGGCGAACGTCAACGTGCTCAGCAGCATCCACAGGTCACCGGAGTGGAACCGCAGACCGGTCAGCGACCCGTCAGTAATCAGTACCACTACCCCGACCAGCGCGACGATCATGCCCACCAGCCGCATCCAGGTGATCGGCGTGTCGTCCAACACGCGCGCGAGCAGCACGATGAACACCGGCGCGGCCACTGCCAGCAGCGCCAGGTTGGTCGCCGACGTGGTACGACCCGCGACGTAGACCAGCGTGTTGAACGCGGTGACCCCGAGGAATCCGGTCAGGCACAGGTATCCGAGATGGGCGCGGGCCAGCCACCACTGGGCCCGGGGCGCGCGGGCCACGAAGGGCACCAGCACGACGCTCGCGATCGCCCAACGCCAGAATGACAGGGCGACCGGGGAGACCTCGTCGCGCAGCCCCCGTGCGACGACGAAGTTCCCGGCCCAGATCACCACGGCCACCAGCGCCAGCCCATAGCCCCCCCAGGACGTGCGCGCCGTCCCAGCCGCCGTCGACGGTCCGGTGTGTTGGCACGATGAAGTCACGATTCCTTCCTCTCGGGCGCGGGATGCCCCTGTCGTGCCGACGAATTCGGTCCTGTCGCCGGAGTGGGAGCGGCGCCGGTTCAAGTCGGGGTGGGGACGTTGGCTGCGGGCGGTGCCGCCGCCCGCAGCGGCACTGGGTGCCGACCGCTGATCCGCCGCAGCCACAGCGCGAGTTCCGGCAGAGGGGTGCGGTCTCGATGCCGGTAGGTGGTGCCGCGGTCGGGCTGCTTGCGCAGCGATATCGTCTCGCCGCGTTCCAATCGCTCCGCGAGTTCGATGGTGCGCAGCACGCCGTAGTGCACCGACCGCGAGTACAGGTGCTCGTCGTTGTCGTGGGGGAACATCGGCGGGACGGTGGTGTCCAGCACCGCGCCGGAGTCCAGCGCCGGGGTCAGCACATGCACCGTCGCGCCGATGCGGTCCCAGTCGGCCGCGCGGTAGGCGAAGTAGATGCAGTGGTTGCCCTTGTACTCCGGCAGCCATCCGGTGTGGATGTTGACCATCAGTCCGGGTACGGTCCCAATCAGTTTCCGGCCGAGCACGCCGGTACCGCACACCACAGTGAGGTCCGGGCGCAGCCCGGCAACGAGTTCCCGCACCTCTGGGCTGTTGACGTTGGCGACCCGGTGCGCAGGCGTGTCCGGTTCGGGCAGATCGGCACACAAGGCCCCGAAATACTCCCGGCGGTACCGCGCCCGACCCGTCAGCTTTTGCCGTCTGCCCTGGTAGGCGCGGTAAAGCGCATCCCGGTAGCGGTGATGCCGCCACAGTCGCCGCTGCTGGTCTGCGCCGGATTCGACGATCGTGGCAAGCAGGTTCAGCCGGGTGCCGACCAGACGGCGCAGGTAGCTATGCTGCGGGTCGTCGCAGATCAGCAGGACGACGCGCAGATGCGGGTGGTCGGAGTCGAAGCGGACGGTGTCGCCGTCGCGAACGATACCCATCAGAGTGTCCGAATCCTTGTCAAACTGGGGAACATGCGAACGGGATCGCGGTCAGATGACCGGCTGCGCCTGCTCCCAGGCGGGGACTGCCCTCGGTGGGCGGGCCTCGGTTGAAGCGGGGGACGCCGCTGGAAGGTCGCTGAAGACGTGGCGGGACCGCCGCGGGTGGTACAGCATGTGCATCGGGTGCGGGCGTCTGGCCAAGGCGTCCAGCACGGCTTCGGCGATGACCGGAGCCTGCGCGAACCCGCCGGTGTTGTGCCCGCCCGTGACGACGAACGCTCCGTTCGCAGCGGGCAGCGTCTCGAACAGGCCCAGGTTGGATGCAGTCCACGGGCGCACGCAGAACCGCGCGTCAGGATCACCGGGGGTGATGTCGGCTGCGGCGTATGCTCGGGGGAACAACCGTCGTGCCGTGTCTGCGATCGCGGCGTGAATCGCAGCCAGCTCAGCGCGGTCGATGTTGGTCAGGTCCGCGCCGGTATAGCCGTAGCCAGAGCCGAACATTAGTACTTCAGCGCCGTGCTCGTCGCGGGCGACGGTGACATTAGCGTCCTCGGCGATGTGCCCGCGGCGGGCAACCTTGAGCGAGTGTTCAAGTCGCGGTCGGAGATTCGGCACGGTCAGCCAGCAACCGAGGACGCCGTGGATCTGTCCAGCGGACTCGGTCTTGGCTAGAAGATCCTCGCCATGCACGCCCGGGGACACCACGTAGTGGTGGGCGCGGTGGAAGTTGCCGCGCGCGGTGAGTACCCCAGCCACCCGATTGGCGCGATCGTGCAGCATGGTGTCCACCTGCTCATCGAACCCCAGCCGCACTCCGGCAGCCTCCAACCTGTCCAGTAACCGGGCGATGAAATCGTGCACGTTCAGGGTGAACCCGCGCACCAGCACGCCGCCCGCGTAGGCATCCGGCGCGGCCTCGGCCAGCGCAGGGAACTCCGTTCGCACGCGGTCCGAGACGTAGACGTCCAGCAACGCGCCCGCGTCGCGCTGCCTACGGACCCCAGCAGCGAAATGGTCGGCGTCCCCATAGGATT
>NZ_CAKKTL010000086.1:9740-10339 GCF_920664355.1 Protofrankia sp. CiP1_Cm_nod2 | reverse complement strand
TTCTTAGCCGTCCCTGTTCTCGCCGCTGTCGCCGACGGGTCCATCAGAGGTCTGGAAGTCGCCGCGATCCTGGATCGTGGCCAACTCCTCTACCGCGATGACGAGATCATCCGGTGGTGTCATTGCGCTGGTCTCCTTCCGTGGACATCACGTTGCCATGCCCCGCGACGATAGCCGGAAGCCGAAGTACCTTCCGGTCCGGATTCTGGTTGATTGCGGGTGGCAACAGACAGGTTACCGGACTGTCCTCGGAGCTGCGACCGTTTTCGGAAACTTTTTCAGTGAGGATGGCAGCAGATACCGGCCGAGCTTGTGGCCGGGCGCGATCGAACTCGTCGTTGTGGTGCCTTCTGGCATCGCCCTTCCTCAGTTTGAGGGTAGTCCATCACCCGAAATGAAAGACTCTGGTCTTCGCGTCACAGGCTCGCGCTATTGCTGGACCGGCCGGCGCACCGTGCCGATCGGTAGATGTCAAGTCAACTGAGACAGTTGTTCGTTGGCTGGCTGGCTGGCTGGGACACAGTCAACCTTGCCCCACTCCTCAGCACGCAGAGGCAGCACAGTCCCGTCGAGGCGGCTTTCCGTATGGCCTACGGAGT
>NZ_CAKKTL010000086.1:8088-9408 GCF_920664355.1 Protofrankia sp. CiP1_Cm_nod2 | reverse complement strand
CGTATTAAAATAACTTGATTATTCGATATCGGGTCTATGGGAAGAGAACTTGTAGTTCCACTCGCCGTGGAAACCGTCCCGCTCGAACGGAATCTCCTCCTGTTCCTTCTTGGACAGCTTGATCCCTGTCGGGTAGTCGGCAGGGTCGAGTGCGCACCGGACGACGAGGCCTGTCGTGGTGGCCGTGCTGGCGATGAGGCTCACCACGGTCTCGTAGGTCGTGAGCGGCTGGCCGCGCCAGTTGACGCTGATATAGGAAAACAGCCGGTGCTCAATTTTGTTCCACTTCGAGGTCGCTGGCGGGAAATGGCAGACCGTGATCTCCAGGCCGGTCCTGGCGGCGAGCCTCGCGAGCTCCCGTTTCCACAACCAGACCGTGTTCCCGTTCGACCCGCCGCAGTCGGCGGTAATCATGAGGCGCCTGGCGTCCGGGTACTTCTCCCGGCCCATCTCGTCCCACCACCTGGCGATGGTCGCGACCGCGAACTGCGCCGTGTCGCTGGTGACCCCGACCGAGACCCACGCGGAATTGTCGGCAAGGTCGTAGACGCCGTAGGGAATGGCCTTCCCGTCTGCGAGGTAGGGAAAGTCGTAGGCGTTCACCTCGACCGGTTCGCCCTTGTGGCGCCACTCCCTGCCGCCCTGGTGGAACGGCCCGACCAGCTCCTTTTTCTTCGTGTCCACGCTGATCACCGGGTCTCCGGCCGCCAGGAACGCCGCCGCGGTGGCACTGATGTGGCGGAACTGGGCGTCACGGTCCGGGTGCCCGCGCCCCTCATGCCTTTTGCGCGTCCCCTGGAGGCTGTACCCGATCGACTTCAGGATCTCGGCCACCACGGCATGACTGACCGGATGCCCCATCCCGGTCAGCTCAAGGGCAAGCTTCCGGGTCGACTTCGTCGTCCACCGCAACGGCGTCATCGGGTCCCCGCGGCTTTCCGGCTCAACCAGCCCGTCAAGAGCCCCGACGATGTCCGGATCGGCCTCCTCAAGTTTCTTACGGCCTCCGCCTGGCGCCCGGACCCGGCCGGCAGGCGCCAGCGACGGGCCTGCGGCCTCCTCCATCCCACGTTTGATCGTGTTCCGGGCCGCACCCGTCGCCCGGGCAACGGCCGCAATTCCGCCATGCCCCCACGAATCCGCCTCTGCGCCCAGAGCGATCCGCCACTGCCGCTCGTCCAGATGGGGTCGCTGCATCTCCAGACGGCCCCTCATCGCGACAAACTTCGCCGAACGCTCGTCCACCACGGATATAACCCTACCGAGGCGATCACAGGGGAATCCCAAACATAGATCAAGTGATCAACTTATTGAATGACG
>NZ_CAKKTL010000086.1:5303-7709 GCF_920664355.1 Protofrankia sp. CiP1_Cm_nod2 | reverse complement strand
CTTCCTACGAGCTGCCGAAGGTCGGGCGGGTCGCGGTCAGCGTCAATGATCCGAGGCATCTCCGCGAACTGGTCGAGGCGACACGCCTCAGCGTTGACCGTACGATGATCGACAGGTACCGATCGTTGTTGCGGAGTCGACAGCGGCCGGACCGCGGGGCGCGCTACTTCGCCCCTGCCAGTTCGATCACGAGCCGGTCAGCTTCGCGGATCAGCGGCTCGGCCAAGTCCGGATGATCGTCGAAGTTGCGGGTCATCCGGATCAGTTCGGCGCACATGAACAGGCGAGCCAGCGTGCCGGATCGGCAGGACAGGTCATCGGCGAACAGGTCAAACGCTCGCGCGGCGACGGCGGGAACGAGCAGCGAGAACGCCCACAGGGTCGCACCGTCAAGTCCACGCGGCCCCAGGCCCCACCCTTCCCAGTCCAAGAGGACCATGTTCGGCGCAGTCAGGTTCGCCCAGTGGATATCAGCATGAGCCGGCAACCACTCGTCCACGGTCGGGTCCACAGCCGTGCCGGCATACTCGCGAATCCTCCTGTTGATCAGGTCTTGTCGGACGGCTACGCGGGTCGTCTTCGTCCCGGCAAGCGCGATGAGCGATCCGCGTAGGGTGTTCCACCACTCCCCGGAGAGGTTCTGCGGTTCCTCGTGGATTTCCGGCGTCGAGCTGATTGCAGGGGACTCTACGCGGGTCGTCTCGTCTGCCCTCCACACTAGATTTCGCGTGGCGTCGAGCCAGCGTACGGAGCCGAGAAGCTGCGGTTTCGACACGCCAGTGAGAACGGAGGCGCATTCTTCCCCTGTCCACATGCGCTCGTTGATCTGACCCGCAGGCCGGAAGAGAATCTTGACCCAAGTGCCCCGATCAGTCCCGCACCCAATCGACTTTCCACCCCATCCGAAGGCCGGATTCTCGATATCGAGATCGATGGAGAGTGCCGCTGAACAGTGGTCTATCACATCAGGGACTGGGGTTTCCCGCAGGTCGAGCACCGTCATTCCTTCGGGCTAGTCGGATCTTAAGAGCACCGACCTTACTGCACTACACGCGATCGGTGCGCCCACCGTTCCCTGGGGCAACAGACGAAGATGCACCCGAGGGGTGCCCTTTCGCCATTTGCTGGTCGGTTACGGCGTGCGGCTGTTCCCCGAACCCGGCCACGGGGACCCCGGCCATCAGCCACCCTCCCAGCCGCCGGCGCCGCTGAGCTGGTCGATCCGCTCGGCCAACAGGCCGGTCAGGGCTGCGACGGAAGCGGTGGGTGAGCCGTCGAGGACTTTCATCGATTCGACCATGCCGTGGCGGATCTCCTCGCGGCGCTGCTCGAGGGCGGAGCGGCGAGCTCGGTGGATCACTGTCCGTTCTTTTATCTGATCAGATAAAGAAGCTGGTAGGGTGGGGTCTGTGAAGCTCGATCAGGACACTCGTGAGGTCATGGCGCTGCTCGACGCCGCCCTGGCTGACAGTGGTCTGACCCAGGTCGAGTTCGCGGCCGCGCTGGGAACGTCGGCGTCCAGGTTCTCCACCTACCGCTCGGGCGGGACGAAGCCGGCCGCCGTGTTCTGCTTCCGGGCGCGGCGCATCGCCCGCGCGCTGGCGGTCGCGCGCGCCTCACGGCTGATGTCCGCGCCGGTGACCGCCAAGGCTGTCCGCGCCGCCGACGGCGAGGAGTGGGCGTGGCGGATGCTCCTTCAGGGCCGTGACCATCTACGCCTGCTGTTGGAGCGGCGCGACGGATCGGCTGCCGCCTGGGAGGCCGTCCCGGCAGCCACAGGCAGCGCGGGCTTCGACGCCCTGCTGGCCGTCTTGGCGCGGCGGGAGTTCGAGCGGGCCGGAGTTGAACCGCCGACGTGGTGCGAGCCCACGCGTCTGCCTCAGCCCTGGGTTCCCGAGCATCCCTTCCTCGACCGGGAGGAAATCATCACCCGGACTCCGGACTACCTGAAGAAACTCAACATCTTCGTCCCCGCCCGTGACCTGGTCACGGCGTGAACGACCGGCACGAGTTCTCCGCCAAAGAGATCATTTCGCTTCTGGCCAGGCTCGACGAGCGGCTACGGGCACGCGGCGTCTCAGCCGCCGTGTTCATCGTCGGCGGTGCGGCCATCGCGGCGACCTCCAACCGGGATCTGCGGCGCACGGAAGACGTCGACGCGATCACCCGCGACCAGGCCGTCCTGGACGAGGCCCGGGCGATCGCCCGCGAGGACGGTCTGCCGGAGAACTGGCTCAACACCCGCGCGGCCATGTGGATGCCGCCACTACCGCCGGCTGCCCTCGCGCACGTCCCTACCCCCGGACTCCACGTGAGGTACGCGTCTGACGAGTTCCTTCTCGCCACGAAGCTGATCGCCCAGCGCCGCAGGGACGCCGACGATATCCGCGAACTCGCCGCGCGCAC
>NZ_CAKKTL010000086.1:0-5159 GCF_920664355.1 Protofrankia sp. CiP1_Cm_nod2 | reverse complement strand
TGGCACGACCGACGCGACCGCCGACGAGCTCGAAGCGCTGAATCTATCGCCACTACACCGACCCCGGCATGCTCGAGTTCATCGTCGGCGGTACCGACGTGCCAGGTGAGATCCGCATCCTCGCCGAACGGGCAGCGCGGATGCTCACCCGCAGTCATTGACCAGTCCCCGCGGCGGAGGTAGAGCAGATGGGAATTGAGTGAACCACCCTGGGTTTTTTAGAGACCGGGGCGGTTCAGGTCGGTCGTTGCATTGCACCGGGCGTCCGTCAATATAGCCCCCAGGAGCATCCACGCCCGGCTTCCGCATCATCGTGGTATTCCGGACACGGACAACCGGGGAAGGTATGTCGGTCTGACAGTGGGGTGCTGGTGAGGAAATGGCCGCCGGAGGGGTCAACAGTTTCGTTGGATGGTCAGGGCCTTGATCATGGCGGCCCATTCGTAGCTGATCGCGTATGGCCAGCCGCGCAGTCGTGGGGAGACAGTGACGAACAGGGCGCGGCCCTCGTAACACCGTTTCACCCGTAGTCGTGCCCGGGTGTCCTGTGGGGTCCCCACCACGATCAGTACGGATCGCCAGCCGTAACGGGTGGCCAGTTCCGCGGTCATCCGTGCCTCACCCTGGGTGGTGACCGGGTCCGGGCGGAAGCAGATCACCTGGATGCCGGGCAGGGCGGCCGGGCACGGGTCGTCGGACCCGGCCGGGGTCGACACGGCGAGTACCGGCGCGTACCCGGCCCGGGCCAGGTCGACCGCTCTGGCCAGCCGGCCGGGGCTGCCGGCGTACATCACGATCGCGTCGACCGGCTCCGGGGCGTCCCGGACCGGCCAGACGAACAACCGCCCGGTCGCGGTGAGGAACACCACGGCGGCCAGGCCGATCCCGACCCCGACCCGTCCACCCGGCACCCGTCCGAGCCAGCCTCGCGTCCGAGCGGGCCGGTCCGGCATCCGCCTGAACCAGGCTGGCATCTGGGCGGGCCGGTCCGGTGTCCGTCCGAACTGGTCTGGAGCCCGGGTGAACTGGACCGGTATCCGGGTGAGCTTGTTGAGCTTGTTCGGTGCCCGTCCGGGCCGGCCTGAAGCCCGGGCCCGGAGCGGGCGATGTTCCCGACGGCCCGGGACGGGGCCCGGCATCCACCCGAACCGGCCTGGCAGCCGGGCCCACCCGAACCGGCCTGGCTGACGGGCCCGGGCGAACCGGCCTGGCTGACGGACGGGCCCGCCCGGCTGCCTCATGAAGCGGTCATGGCGGGCTGCCGCGCCACCCCGATCCGCGAGCGAGGGTAGACCAGTGAGGACTGCGCCCGGTCGGCGGGCCAGACCACGTGCGCGACACCGTCCCGCCACTGCACGAGATGGCTGTGATGGCCGACCTGGAGGCCGGTGGCCTCGTCGAGACGGAAACGGCCCAGCAGGGTGGACGTGTCGAGTGTGCGGGCGGCGGCGAGCACATGATGGTCGTCGGCCTGGCCGTTCGCCCAGATACAGCGGCCCAGGACCAGCCCGGCCGCGTAGGCTACCGCCGCGGTCGCGGCCGGCAGCTGGTCGTACATCTGCTGGTAGCAGGCGACGAACTCGGACACGCTCGGACCGGTGCCAGCCTCCGCGGGTAGCCGTGGTGACCAGGCGCGTGGGCCCAGCAGGCCATCGCGGCGATCACGCAGTGTGGCCAGTGCGCCGTCGTGCCCGGCGGTGGAGAACGCCGCGGCCCGCCACGGCCGGCGCAGCAGCACCTCGGCCGCGGCGTTCTCGTCGTCCGGATCGCCCTGGACGATCAGGACGTCAGCGGGTGGTACGCGGCGCGCGGCGATCATGGCCCGGCCGGGACGGAACACGCTGGAGGCGACCTCGAAGCCCAGTCGTGCGGCGGCGGCCCGCACGACGGAGACGACTTCCAGCGCCCGGTCGTCGGAGGCCAGCAGCACCGTGACCCTGCGGGCCTGCCGGTCGGCGGCGCGGACCGCGGCGAGCAGCCCCCGCGTCCACGTCGAATGCGGGGAGAGCAGATTGACGACGTTCGGGAACGCCTGGCGGACGAACCGGGTCGAGGGCGCGCCGATGTTGAACACGACCCGGTCGGTGGCGGCACACGCGGCCAGCGCGCTGCGCTGACCGTACGGGCCGAAGATCGCGTCCGGCCCGGCCGCGGCCGCGGCACGCGTCGCCGCGGCGGGATGCGGATGCGCGTCGTACGCGGTGACGTTGATGTCGTCCCACGGCGGCGGAAGCTGCTCATCACGAGCCCACAACGTGACCGCGCGCAGAGTGGTCAGACCGTGGACGGCCGCCGGACCGGTCAGCGGAGTCACCAGCGCGACAGCGAGCGACGAGGACATCGGTACCTGTCTACCAGGTGATGGGCCTGCGATGTTCAACGGAGTGTCGACGTTGTTATGACACCCGGGCCATGGGGATGGCTTGTTCTGGCGCCTCGGCCGTGGATACGGCAGGCGGAGAGGCGGACGTCCGGGCCTGGATCATTCGTCTGCCGCCCCGGTTCCCGTGGTTCCGTAGGATCGATTCGCAGAAGCGCTTCCGTCCCGGGCGTCTCGTCCCGGGCCACCGGCGGGACGAGACGGAAGACGGGACGAGACGGAAGAGATGAGACGGAAGAAAGGTGAGTGAGCGGTAGATGGCACGCGACGGTGGGCGCCGTGGCGACCCTCCGCCCGCGCCGCCGCCGTTGTCGGTGGAGGCAGAGGTGATCGACAGCCACTGCCACCTCGACATCATGGGTGGGGAGGTGGACGCGGCCGTCGCGGCGGCACGGGCCGCCGGTGTCCGGCGGCTGGTGACGGTGGGGGTCGACCTGCCGACCAGCCGTTGGCAGGCGCAGGTCGCGGCCGGGCATCCCGACGTCTACGCCGCTGTCGCGATCCATCCGAACGAGGCCGCCGACGGCGTGGACGAGGAGACGTTCACCGAGATCGCCGAACTGGCCGCGGCGCCGAAGGTGCGGGCGGTCGGGGAGACCGGCCTGGACTACTACCGCACGCCACCCGAGCGGCACGCCGCTCAGCAGGACAGTTTCCGCCGCCACATCGCGATCGCCAAGCAGGCCGGCCGCACCCTCATGATCCATGACAGGGAGGCCCACGAGGACACACTGCGTATCCTCGTCGAGGAAGGCGCGCCCGAACGAGTGGTCTTCCACGCCTTCTCCGGGGACGAGGCCATGGCGAAGGTCTGCGCCGACGCCGGCTACGTGATGTCCTTCGCCGGGAACGTGACATTCAACAACGCGCAGCGCCTGCGGGACGCTGCCGCTGTCGCGCCCCGTGACCTGCTGCTGGTCGAGACGGATGCCCCGTTCCTCACCCCGGTGCCGTGGCGGGGCCGGCCGAACGGCCCGTACCTGATACCGCTGACGCTGCGCGCGCTGGCCACCGCCCGCGGGGAGGACGTCGACACCCTCGCGTCGGCGATCGCCGCCACCTCTGAACGGATGTTCGGACCCTGGTAGCCCCCGGCCCGGATACTCCCCCCTCGTCGTCGTCCGGTTCGGGGCTTCCCGATGGTCTGCTCACGCCGGCGGACGTACGGTCGATCAGCGCCGCTGTCGGCGTACGGCCGACCAAGCGCCGTGGCCAGAACTTTCTCGTCGACCCCAACACCGTCCGCCGGCTGGTCCGCCTGGCGGATGTCGGGCCGGACGAGACCGTCCTGGAGATCGGTCCCGGACTGGGCTCGCTGACCCTCGGACTGCTGCCGGCCGCCCGCCGGGTCGTCGCGGTCGAACTGGACGAGGCGCTGGCCGCGGCACTGCCGGCGACCGTCACGGCACGGCTCGGGCCAGCGGTTGCGGCCCGCCTGACCGTGCTGGCGGCGGACGGCCTGCGCCTGGAGCCCGCGGACATCCCTGGCGACCCGCCGAGCGTCCTGGCCGCGAACCTGCCCTACAACGTGGCCGTCCCGCTGCTGCTCGGCGTACTTGAACGTTTTCCGTCGGTCAGGCGCGGGCTGGTCATGGTGCAGGCCGAGGTCGCCGACCGGCTGACCGCGTCACCAGGTGGACGGGTGTACGGCGTGCCGAGCGTGAAGATGGCCTGGTACGCGTCGGCGCGTCCGGCCGGCCCGGTGCCGCGGGCGGTGTTCTGGCCGCAGCCGAACGTCGATTCGTCCCTGGTGGCGTTCAGCCGTCGTGATCAGCCGGGGCCGCCACGGTTGCGCCGGGCCGTTTTCGCCGCGGTGGACGCGGCCTTCGCGCAGCGCCGCAAGACGCTGCGGGCGGCGCTGTCGGGCTGGGCGGGGTCGGCGGACCAGGCCGCGCGTCTCGCGCTGGCCGCGGGCATCGACCCGTCCGCCAGAGGCGAGATCCTGGACGTGGCCGCCTTCACCCGCCTCGCCCTCACCCGCCTCGGTCCGGGTGCCGGCTCCGAGTGACGGCAGGCTGGCTCTGACCGACGCGCCGGTGGCACGGACGCGGTCGTGCGCTCAGCGCACGCGGTTGTCACGCTGTGTACCCGGGACGAGTTTCAGCTCGACGGCAGGGCGGGAGCGTGCCACGGCCTCGTCGACGCGCGGCAGTACGACCTCTTCGACGTCCCGGGAGCCTCTCCGGGATCTTCCAGGCCGCGATCTTCTCGGCGGCCTGGTCGGTGATCAGCGGGCTTCTGCGGGCGGCCGGCTGCCGGCGTACGCGGCCGGCCACGCCCAGCGCGGCCGATCACTGGCGTGACCAGCCACCCGTGTGCATCGTCTTACCCGGCGGTGGCGAGGGCGCTCGTTTCCTACCGGCCGGATAGGTTCGTTGGTGCCCGGTGCCAGAGCACGCCCCAGGAGCGAAGGAGAGTCCGCTGTCTCGGTCTCACCGGCACCCTTCCGGTGCCGCCGGCGCCGACCGGCCGTCCGCGCCCGTTCCGGGCAGCCGGGTGACTGTCCGTGCGCCGGCCAAGGTCAACCTGCATCTCGGTGTCGGGGCACGCCGCGACGACGGCTACCACACGGTCATCACGATTCTGCAGGCCGTCTCGCTCTACGACGAGATCACGGTGTCCACGGCCGACGGTGCCGGGCTCGACCCGGACGCCGTGGAGCCCGCCGTGTCCGTGGAGGTCACCGGTGAGGGAGCCGCCGGGCCGACAGCGCCGCTCGTCCCGCTGCCCGGGCCGCCCGGCCGGCCCGGGCCGTCCGCGCCGGCTGGCGACGCCGCGG
>NZ_CAKKTL010000085.1:20240-21144 GCF_920664355.1 Protofrankia sp. CiP1_Cm_nod2 | reverse complement strand
GGTGAAGACCGGCTGCGGCGGCGGCGGGGCGGCGGGCTCGGCCGGGGCCTCCGGCGCCACCAGCGCCCGGGCCGCGTCGTCGTGCGGGCGGACGCGGCGCACCACCGGATCCCAGGTCCAGCGGGCGCAGCGGCTCTCCGAGGTGAGCTGGACCAGCCAGATCCCGTCCACCCGGCGCCAAGCGTCCCACTGCGCGTTCTCCGGGTCGTCCTGCGCGGCCTGCAGCCGCGCGTCCACCACCTCGCCGAGGGGACGGCCGGGTGCGCCGCCGGGATCCTTCGGCAGCAGGGCGGCCCGCGCCTCCTGCACCACCCGGGCCCGTTCGGCGAGCACCGGGCCCTCGTAGCGTTCCACCCGCTCGACCGCGATGCCGGCGACCCGCGCGACCTCCGCGGTGGTCTCACCGGCCCGCAGCCGGGCCTGGATCTCGCGGGGGGTCAGCGCGCTTTCCTGGCGTACCTCGCTGCGCCGCGCGCCGCGCAACGTGGCCCGCAGCCGGTCGTCGACCGGCACCCGGAACTTCTCCGCGTCGGGCCCGCCGGCGGCGTCGGCGAGTACGAGGTAGCCGCCGTCCTCGCTGAGCGCGACCGCTCGCAGCTCACGCATGGCGCCTCCTCATCGGCGTGGTCCGAGTCTGCCACAGCGCGTTCGGTGACGACAGGTAGGTGACGATAGGTGCCTGGGCTGCCGAGAACCCACCGTTCATGCCTACAACCACACCTTGCCATCGGTGCGCCTGTGGTGTCCCACCTCGCCGAGTCGACACGCTCTGCCGGAGTTGCCGGTATGGCGACACTACCCACTTCTGGAGACGACGGTAGCCGCGGGGCCACTTTTTGGAGAGAAACGGGCGCCGCGGGCTACATTTCGACGGTGGCGCCCGTGGGACGCCTTTCAGCCGGCC
>NZ_CAKKTL010000085.1:12237-19698 GCF_920664355.1 Protofrankia sp. CiP1_Cm_nod2 | reverse complement strand
CCTGGTCGCCGGCACCGGCGAACAGGGCCGCGCCGACGATTCCGGCCTCGTTCTGCAGCTGCGCCGCGACGACCTTCGTGTTCACCTCGAGGTAGTCGAGAAAACGATCAGTTTTTCGGCTGGCGCCGCCGCCGATGATGATGAGATCCGGCCACAGCAGCGCCTCAAGCGCGTTCAGATAGCGGGTGACGCGCTTCGCCCACTTCTCCCAGGAAAGATCGTCGCGTTCGCGGGCCCCCTCGGACGCCCTCGTCTCCGCGTCGCGCCCACCGATCTCCAGATGGCCGAGCTCGGTGTTGGGAACGAGCTGCCCGTGCAGGAACACCGCCGTGCCGATACCGGTGCCGAAAGTCGTCATGATCACGACGCCGCCGACGTCCCGGCCGGCTCCGAAGGCCATCTCGGCGACGCCCGCGGCATCGGCGTCGTTGACCACGGCCACCCCGCCCGGGCTGCCCGGCAGCGCCGATCCCAGGGCCGCCGCGACGTCGGTGCCCACCCAGACCGGGTCGATGTTGGCCGCGGTCCTGGCCGCGCCGCCCTTGATGACGGCGGGAAAAGCGGCCCCGACCGGGCCCGTCCAGCCGAAGTGCGCCACGACCTCCGCGACGGTCTTGGTGATGGCCGCCGGTTGCGCCGGCTGCGGTGTGGGCAGCCGGAAGCGGGGCGCGGTGAGTGTTCCCTCGTCGATGTCGACGGGTGCACCCTTGATACCGGTACCGCCGATGTCGACACCGAAGACCTGCATGTCGCCTGTGTCCTCCTGTTACCACCGGCCGCCGATATCTCTGACGCGGTATCCACCATGCGCGGCGCGCACAGTGCTGCGCCGTGCCGTCGCTGGCACCGCTGGCACCGCCGTGCCAGCGACGTGTGTGCCAGGCCCTGCGTGCCACCCCCGTGCCCACTCCACCATAGATCCGCACACCTCGTCGGCCTATCCGGGTGTGACACCGATATTCGGGGGCGCATTCCGCCGCGGCGGCCGGCCGGCGGCGGTAGGGAGGATCATCTCCGGAGCGCTTCGGGCCGGCGTCCACGCGGCCGGGCTAAGCTGGATGGGTGCGCCTGAGCGATTCCCATGGCCGGGTGGCCACTGATCTCCGGGTTTCGCTGACCGATCGCTGCAACCTGCGGTGTTCCTACTGCATGCCCGCCGAAGGCCTGGCCTGGCTGCCGCGGGCGGAGATCCTGACCGACGACGAGATCGTCCGGCTGGTGCGGATCGCGGTGACCAGGCTCGGTGTCGACGAGGTCAGGCTCACCGGCGGCGAGCCGACGCTGCGGCCGGGCCTGGCCGGCCTCGTCGGCCGGCTGGCGCGGCTGCGCCCCCGTCCCCGGCTGTCGATGACGACCAACGGCATCGCGCTCGTGAGCATGGCCCCGGCGTTGCGCGCGGCGGGCCTGGACCGGGTGAACGTCTCCCTCGACACCCTGCGCACCGACCGCTACCAGGCGCTGACCCGCCGGGACCGGCTCGCCGACGCGCGGGCGGGGCTGGCCGCCGCGGCCGCCGCCGGGCTGGCACCGGTGAAGGTCAACGCGGTGCTGCTGCGCGGCGTCAACGACGACGAGGCGCCCGACCTGCTGCGGTGGTGCCTGCGACAGGGCTACCAGCTGCGCTTCATCGAGCAGATGCCGCTCGACCCCCAGCACTCCTGGGACCGGGCCGCCATGGTCACCGGCGCGGAGATCCTCGCCGGGCTGCGTGGCGAGTTCGTCCTCACGCCGCTGCCCGGCCGGGGCAGCGCGCCCGCCGAACTGTTCACCGTCGACGGCGGGCCGGGCACGGTGGGGCTGGTCGGTTCGGTGACCGCGCCCTTCTGCGCCACCTGCGACCGGGTCCGGCTCACCGCTGACGGGCAGGTCCGGTCCTGCCTGTTCGCCCGGGAGGAGACCGACCTGCGTACCCCGCTGCGGGCCGGGGCCGACGACGCGCACCTGGCGGCGCTGTGGGCGCGGGCGGTCCGGGGCAAACGGGCCGGGCACGGCATCGACCAGCCGGCGTTCACCCAGCCGGCGCGGCCGATGTCGGCGATCGGCGGATGACCGGCGGCCGGGCCGGGACGGGCTGGGACGCGGTGGTGCTCGCCGGCGGCCTGGCCCGCAGGCTCGGCGGGGCGGACAAACCGGCGCTGACTATCGGTGACCAGACCCTGCTCGAACGCGTCCTGGCCGCGGTGGACGACGCCCGGCAGGTGGTCGTGGTCGGCCCCCGGCGCCCGGTCGCGGTGTCGCGGCATATCGTCTGGACCCGGGAACGGCCGCCCGGCGGGGGACCGGTCGCGGCCCTGGCCGCCGGCCTCGGGCTGGTGGGCGCGCCGTTGGTGGCGGTGCTTGCCGCCGATCTCCCGTTCGTGACGGCGGGTGCCCTCGACGCGCTCGTGCGGGCCGTCGACGACGATGCCCAGGGCGGTGCCCATGGCGCTGGCCATGCCCAGGGTGCTGATCATGCCCATAGTGCTGGCCGCGACGGTGACCAGTGTGATCGGCGCGGTGGCGTGGTGCAGGGCGCCCTGCTGGCCGACCCGGCGGGCCGCCGGCAGTACCTCACCGGCGTGTGGCGGACGTCGGCGCTGCGTGCCCGGTTACCCGTGGTCACCGCTGGCGTTCCGATGCGGTCCGTCCTGGCCGGTCTGCCGGCGCGGGTGCTGCCCGCCGACGCGCGTGTCACGCTGGACTGCGACCGGCCCGCGGATGTCGAGCGGGCGCGCCGCTGGGCCAGGATGGACCGGTGAGTTCTCTTGACGACTGGGTGGTCGACGCGGCCGGCGCGCTCGGCCTCGACCCCGGGATCCTCGACGTCCAGGAGGTTCTCGGCCTCGCCCGAGAGGTGGCCCACGCCGTGGCACGGCCCGCGGCTCCGCTGACCGCCTTCCTTGTCGGTCTGGCGGCCGGCCGTGCCGGCGGTGATCCACAGGCGGTCCGGCTGGCCATCGACAAGGTGCTCGCCCTCGTCACGGCCCGCGCGGACGGCGACGGCCAGGACGCTTAGCGCATCCAGGCCGGGTTGTCCTCCAGCAGCCCGCGCATGTCGATGACCATCGTCTGCATGGTGAACGGGTCGTCCACCGCTGACAGGCGCGGCAGCACCGTCGTGGCCATGTCGGCGTCGACGTTGGGGCCGGGGCCGGCGGCGCCGGGCGCGGCAAGGCCGAGGGGACCGGTCCGGGCCTGGTCCGGCGCTGGTGACCGGCCCCGGGCGGTGACGATCACTCGGTCCAGCCCGCCGAGCGCGAGGATCAGCGCGAATCCCGGCAGCGCGAAGAGCGCCGGCCGCCACGCGGTCAGCGCCACGACGGCGAACACTGCCACGACCGTGCACGCTCCGATCGCGTGGCGTTGCGCGGGTGGCAGCGCCGGGACCTTTCGACCATGTCGGTAGTGCGCCACGAGCTCAAGTGTGCCTCTCGCGGACGAACCCGCCAAAGCCCGGCCCGTCCGCCGTGGCCGGGCAGCCCGTCCGCCGGGCGGCTGCGACGGCCGGCCGCCGGTGGACGAGGTGTCATCCCCCCGCGGGGGAGCAGGCAGGAGCCGACCAGGCCCGCGTCGGAGCCGATGTGTGTCATCCCCCCGCGGGGGAGCAGGCGGGACGGGACGTGGCACAGGACGTGGTGGACGCCGGCACGGGCACGTCGGTGAACAGCGGCCGCAGCCCCTGGGCACCTGCCTCGGCACGGGCCTCGATCGTCCACGCGATCACCGTGCGTTCCCGGCCGTCGCGGGCGGCGACCAGCCGCTCGGCGTCCCGCCAGGCGTTCTCCCGGGCGGCGACCAGCGTCGGGACGAGGGCTTCGCGGTCGGTGCCGAGCCGGTCCGCGATCTCGTCCGGCAGCGAGCCCAGCGGGCTC
The DNA here is from genome assembly GCF_920664355.1 of Protofrankia sp. CiP1_Cm_nod2. Lineage (NCBI taxonomy): Bacteria > Bacillati > Actinomycetota > Actinomycetes > Frankiales > Frankiaceae > Protofrankia > Protofrankia sp. CiP1_Cm_nod2. The sequence goes on along the minus strand of NZ_CAKKTL010000085.1, from coordinate 15,847 downwards.
CCCGGCTGCGTGAGCAGGGACACCGCCACCTTCGCCAGGATCTCGTTGATCCGGTCGTGGTCGCCCTTGTGGCTGCTGCCGTCCGGGCCGGTGAGGCCCATGGCGGCGAGGACGAACGGGAGGTCGCGGGTGATGTGCGCGTGCATGCTGAGCACCAGGCCGCCGGCGGGGCTGCCGGCGGGATCGCCGGGGGTGGGTGTCGATGCCGTGGCGAAGGCGGTCCGCCACACCGGTGGCACCCCGGCCGGCCTGCCGTCGGCCCATCCGTCGAACGCCCGGAAGTAGTACTCGGCGAACAGCGCGGCCTCGGCGCGAACCCAGGCGGGGTCGGCGAAGTAGCCCGGTGTGGCGGCCGCGTCGCGGAAAGCCTCGGTCGTCCGCAGGTAGACCAGGGCGAAGAGCGCGCGGGGGTCGCAGTGGTCTTCCAGTGGCCGCAGTCGATTACGCATCGTAGTTATTACAGCGTCCGTGCACGTTGCCGAGCCGGTCGCGCAGGGTGGCGGGAACGCCGTCTCCGCCTGTCGCGCCCAGGCGTAGGTGGCCGGTGTCACGGCCTGGCCGGTCGGCACGGTCGCCCGAGCGGGTATGGCAATGATCGATAAGCCGGCCGTCAGAGATATAATGATTGCGGTGCGTAGCCGACTCATGGGTCTCATAGTAGCCTTATGACTACTCGAAGTATTTACAATCGCGGGATGAGTCGCGATACTGCTGCGCCATGTCCTCCAATGGTCACACTTCGCGTGAGATGGCTACGCTGCGCAGTTCGTTGTATCGTCAGGGTGCTGGCGGCGAACCCGCTCATCGCGGCCCGGCCGAGGACGATCCGACGGCGGCGGGCCCTGCCGGTGCCGAGGGCCTCGCGGGCGCGAGCCCGCCGGCCGCCGCGGACGGTGCCGCCCGGGACATCCTCGACAGGCTGCCCGAGATCGTCTTCCGGACCGACGCCCAGGGCCGCTGGACCTATCTCAACCCCGCGTGGACGGTGGTGACCGGCTTCGAGGTCGAGACCACCCTGGGGAAGCACTTCCTCGACTACGTGCACCCGGACGAGCGCGACCACACGGTGGCGCTGTTCATGGCGGTGGTGGCCGGCGGTGCCGGCCACTGCCACCACGTGACCCGCTATCGGACCAGGGGCGGCTCCTACCGCCGCGTCGAGATCCGCGCCAGCCTGCTGCGCGGCCTGGACGGCCGGGTCGTGGGCAACCTGGGAACGATCATTGACGTGACCCGCGGCCACCTCGACGCCGAGACGGTCGGCGAGCACACGGCGCTGCTGGAGCTCGTCGCCGACGGCGCCCCGGTCGACGATCTCCCGATGGGGATCCTGCTCGTCGACCGCGCGCGCCGGATCCGCCGCGCGTCGCCGGTCGTGGACCGCCTGACCGGTGGCCGGCTGCGGGCCGGTGACCCGCTGGAGCGGCTGGCCGGGCTGCTGCGGCCGCGCACCGGCGCGGCCGCTCTGGATGGCGAGTGGGGGCTGGTCGCGACGGCGATCCGGACCGAGCAGCCGCAGCACGCCTACCTGAGCCTGGCCGCCGGGCCAGTGACCGCTGGGCCAGTGGCCGCCGGCCCAGCGGCTGCCGGGCCAGTGACCGCCGGGTACCCGCGGGAACGGGCGCTGCGGGTGTCGGTGATCCCCGAGGCCGGGGAGTCCCAGGACCTGCTGGCGGTGGTGCTGCAGGATGTCACGGACCTGCGGCAGGCCGAACGGCGGCAGGCGGCCGTCGCCTGCCTCGGCCAGCGCGCGCTCGTCGGGACGACGGTCGGCAGCCTGCGCCGGGAGGCCGCCGAGGTCGTGTGCGACACCCTGGGCGTGCCGTACTGCGAGGTGCTGGGACCCGTCGCGCAGCACGGCTCGGTCATCGCGAGGGTGCTGGCCGCGGACAGCCCGGTGGTCGTCGACCACGGCGTGACACCCCTGGGCGTGTCGCTGCCGGGCACCTCCGACGTCTTCGGTGACGTCTTCGGCGACGGCTTCGGCGGGGCCTCCGGCGGAGTTGGTCAGATCGCCGGTGTCGCCGCCCGTATCGGAGCTGCTGGCCGTAGCTTCGGCGTCCTGGTGGCGTACACGACGCATCCACGGGAATTTGCCGCGGACGAGGCGGACTTCGTCCAGTCGGTCGCCAACGTGCTGGCCGCGGCGATCGAACGGCACAACGCCGAGCGGAAGGTCCGCCGCCAGGCCCTGCACGACCCGCTGACCGGCCTGGCCAACCGGATCCTCCTGCACGACAGGATCTCCAGGGCGCTGGGGGAGATCGAGCGGGACGGCGGCCGGCTCGCGCTGCTGCTGATGGACCTCGACCGGTTCAAGGAGATCAACGACACGCTGGGCCACAACGTGGGCGACGACGTGCTGCGCGAGGTCGCCGTCCGGCTGGGCCGGGCCACCCGGCCCAGTGACACGGTCGCCCGCCTCGGCGGGGACGAGTTCGCCATCCTGCTCCCGTCGGCACCGGGGGGTGCCGCCGACGCGCTGGCGGCCGCGGGCTCCATCCGGGCGGCGCTGGCCGAGCGCATCGACGTCGGCTCCCTGCCCCTGCACGTGGACGGCAGCATCGGGATCACGCTTGCTCCCGACGACGGGCGTGATCCCGGGACGCTGGTGCGCTGCGCGGACGTGGCCATGTACCGGGCGAAGCAGCTCTCCCTCGGCGTCGCCGTCTACGCCCCGGACGCCGACCAGAACCGCCGGGAGCGCCTCGAGCTGCTCGGCGGCCTGCGCTCGGCGATCGCCGGCGGCCAGCTCGTCCTGCACTACCAGCCCAAGGTGGACCTGCGTACCGGGCGGACCACGGCGGTCGAGGCGCTGGTGCGCTGGCAGCACCCGGCCCACGGGCTGGTCGAGCCGGGCCGTTTCGTCCCCTTCGCCGAGCAGAGCAACCTGGTCAAGCCGCTGACCCGCCGGGTGCTCATGCTCGCGCTCGACCAGGCACGGTCCTGGTGGGACGCCGGCCGGCTGCTGCCGGTGGCGGTGAACGTCTCCGCCCGGATGCTGCATGACGCGGAGCTGATCTCGACCGTGCGGGCGGAGCTGGACCGCACCGGCCTGCCGCCGCGGGCGCTCGAGCTCGAGCTCACCGAGAGCGCGGTCATGGTGAACACGCGCAACGCGATGAGCGTCATCACCCGGTTACGCGGCGAGGGGATCAGGATCTCGGTGGACGATTTCGGGACGGGGTACTCGTCGCTGGCCTATCTGCGCGATCTTCCCGTGCACGACCTCAAGATCGACAAATCGTTCGTGGTGAATGTGGCGCATCGCACCAAGGACTTCTCGATCGTCCGGTCGATCATCGATCTCGCCCATAATCTTGATCTGCGCGTGGTCGCCGAGGGTATCGAGTCGCGTGAGGTCTGTAGCCTGTTGCGCGATCTGGGGTGCGACGAGGGGCAGGGCTTCTATCTCGGCCACCCGGTGCCGCCCGCGGATCTCGCGGCCTAGCATGGCCGCAGGCCTGGGCGCAGGACGAGGCCAGGGGGGACGGGGGGCGAGTTGTCCTGGTGCTGGCGCTGGTGCCGATGCCGACGCGTGCGCGCTGCTTTCCCGGACACTGCTTTCCCGGACAAGGTGTCACGCCGGCGTGCTGTGCTGCACCATAGG
>NZ_CAKKTL010000085.1:0-12073 GCF_920664355.1 Protofrankia sp. CiP1_Cm_nod2 | reverse complement strand
CTCAGCCTCACTACATTCTGGAGGTCGGCCGTGGGCAGGGGAAGTCGTACGCCGCTGGGGCGCGCCATGCCTGTCGTGTCCGCGCTCCTGGCGGCCATCGTCGTTCTCGCCGGGTGCGGCTCCGGTCGCTACGAGTACGTGACGAACAAGGGCGCGGGCACGTTTCTCAAGATTCCCAGCTCCTGGCAGCACCAGCCCATGCTCGGGCCGGCCTTCGTCGGGATAGACGCCCGCAACGTCTCTCCCGACGCCGCCCGGGTGCTCGCCTCCCGCGAGTGGGTGGTGGGGATCGACGCGGCGGCGAAGTTCGACGACAAGAACCTGCTGCTCCCGGACGCCCCGGAGCCGAAGGGGTTCGTCCAGGTCCGCCAGCTCCTGCCGGAGGAAGCGGCCACGCTGTCCACCAACGACCTGCGTAACCTGCTCATCTCCATCGACGACGCCGAACGGGAGCAGACCGAGGAGATCCGGCGGGATCCCGAGGGTGCCCGGCTGGCGCCGCACTTCCTGCTACTGACCGACGAGGCCGTCCGCAAGGACGGCGGTGTGCACGGCGTCCATCTGATCTACCAGCTCCGGGTGGACACCGGTCTGGTCACCATCGACCAGACCAGTCTTTTCGACCGGGATCAGACGATGCTCTACCAGCTCGTGTTCGCCTGCTCCGCCTGGTGCTACGACAAGCACGGTGCGCAGATCAACCAGGTTCAGACATCGTTCACGATCAAGCCGATCACCTGAGATTGAAGACCATGAATCAGACCTCGTCCGCGCAGCAGCCTGTGCAGCCGCCCTCGCAGCCGTTCCAGATCGCTCCCGTCGACCCTCCGCCGCGGCAGTCCGGGCCGGTACGCAAGCGGCTGGTCCTGTGGGACAGGGTGAAGTTCCTCCTCCTGATCGTGGCGCTGTTCGCGTTCGTGGTGGCCGCGGCCATGTCGGACAACCCGATCATGGCCTTCTCCGACGCCCTGCGCGAGCAGGCGTTGACCAGCTGGTGGCTGGTCGCGCTGTTCGCGGTCGAGATCGTCCGCCAGGTGCACATGTTCATCGGCGAACGGTTCTCGGCCTACTACGTCTTCTGGACGGACCGGGTCTTCGGCCGCTTCGAGCGTCGCCTGCTGCGGTTCAACGACTGGAACCGCTACCGGATGAGCCGGGCCCTGAAGTGGGTGGCGACCCTCGCGGTCGCCGCCTTCGTCTACGCCCGGATCCGGGACGACTCGATCTTCAACGCCGTCGTCGCCCTCCCCGGTGACATCTGGGGCGCGATGCCGCTCGTGCTCCAGCTCGTCCTGTTCATGGCGATCGCCATCGGCCAGTTCGTGGCGATCTTCTGGTTCCTCTCCCGCGGCGGTGTGGACGTCTACTTCCCGGAGGACATCAAGACCAGGTTCACCGACGTCTGGGGCCAGGACCACGTCCTGTCCCGGGTCAAGGAGGCGGTCTTCCACCTGGAGAAGCCCGAGGAGATCGAGAGCCGGGGCGGTTACGTGCCGGGCGGCATCCTGCTGTGGGGCCCGCCGGGCACCGGCAAGACCCTGATCGCGGAGGCGGTCGCCGGCGAGACCGGCAAGCCCTACGTCTTCGTCGACCCCGGGGCGTTCCGGGCGATGTTCTTCGGCGTCGGCGTGATGAAGGTCAAGGGCCTGTTCCGCAAGCTGCGCAAGCTGGCCCTCCGCTACGGCGGTGTGATCGTTTTCTTCGACGAGGCCGACACCCTGGGCAACCGCGGCCAGCTCGCCGGCGACTTCGGGCGGGCGGCCCCGGCGGGCATGGCCGACGTCCCTCTCTTCGGGCCGGCCGGTACCTCCGCCCTCGGGTCTGCCGGCTTGGCGCACTCCTCGTGCAACGGGCTGGCCTACGCCAGCCACGGCAGCCGCCGGCAGCTCGCCGAGGCCCAGTTCGTCGTCCCCGGCGGCGGCGGTGGTGGCCAGTCGAGTTTCGACGGGACGCTGCAGGCGCTGCTGACCGAGATATCAGGCCTGAAGAAGCCCCGCGGCTTCCTCAACCGGGTCGTCCGCCGCGCCCTGGGGATGCGGCCGAAGCCGCCGCCGAAGTACCGCATCATGATCATGATGGCGACCAACATGCCGCAGTCCCTGGACGAGGCGCTGCTGCGGCCCGGCCGCATCGACCGCATCTACAAGGTCGGCTACCCCAGCAAGGAGGGCCGGGTGCGGACCTTCCACGGCTACCTGTCCAAGGTCCACCACAACGTGGCGCCCGAGCAGGTGGAGCGGCTCGCCGTGATGAGCCCGTACGCCACCGGCGCGAGCATCAAGGACATGGTCAACGAGGCGCTGATCCAGGCGATCAAGTCGGACCGGGATGTCGTCACCTGGCCGGACCTGCTCAAGGCCAAGGCGATCAAGGAGCACGGCCTGCCCGACGACCACGAGTACGTCGAGCGGGAGCGGCACAGCGTCGCCCTGCACGAGGCCTGCCATGCGGTGGTCATGTACCGGCTGCAGAAGCACATGGCGATCGACATGGCGACCATCGAGCGCCGGGGGGACACCGGCGGCTTCGTGGCCCCGGTGCCGCTGGAGGACAGGTTCGTCGACTGGCGCTCCGAGGTCGAGATCGACGTGATGACCTTCCTCGCCTCCATCGTGGGCGAGCGGATGTTCTTCGAGGGCGACCACACCCAGGGCGTCGGCGGGGACCTGCACGCCGCCACCGAACTGGTCGCCCGCAGCATCGGCCGGCACGCCATGGGCACCACGCTGACCTCGCGTCCCGCGCTGGCCTCGGGCCTGGGCAGCAACCCGGCCTATTCGGGCAGCAGCCCCGGCTACCTCGGTGGCGGGTTCGTCGAGGAGGTGGAGACCAAGCTCCAGGAGCTCTACGTGCGCACCGAGACGATCCTGGAGGCCAACCGCCGGGAGATCCTCGCGGTCACCCACGCGCTGGAGACGAACAAGACCATCACCGGCGAGGACGTGGAAGCGATCATGGAGGGCACGCCCGGCCCCACCGTGGACGGGCGTCGCTACCACGAGCCGAACTTCCTCGCCCTCGCCGAGGAGTACCACTCCAGCGCGGTGCTGGCGCACCGCGGCCAGCGCGTCGAGCAGCTGCGGCTGCCGGACCTCACCGGCAGGGCCGCGGCCACCCCGGCCTCCGAGGGCCCGCCGCCCGCCCCCGCGCCGGCCTGAACCGGGTCGTTGGCCCCGTCCCCGAGAGATTGGCCCCGTCCCCGAGGAGAGGCCCTTCCCGGGGACAGGGTCTGCTTGTGGGTGCTAGAGTCCGAAATGTGCGCTCCCGGTCAATCATGTCGTGCGACATGCGGGGGTACCCGGCGCGCCCGTTCGTGGACGAGGCCTGTTGTCCCGCCTGACGGCCGTTGGTGATGTTCGTAATCCATGTGGCCGTGACCCGGCGGTCGCGTCCGTCCCGGTATGAGTGCTAACGCGGCCTGTCCGGCGCAGCCGCCCATCTCCGGGGAGGATCACGTTCCATGTCAGCAGAGAGCTGGTCGTTCGAGACCCGCCAGATCCACGCCGGCGCCCAGCCGGATCCGACGACCGGCGCCCGCGCCGTGCCGATCTACCAGACGACGAGCTACGTCTTCCGGGACACCGACCACGCCGCCGCGCTGTTCGCCCTCGGTGAGACCGGCAACATCTACACCCGGATCGGGAACCCCACGCAGGACGTCTTCGAGCAGCGGATCACCGCGCTCGAAGGGGGCGTGGGAGCGCTCGCGCTGTCCTCGGGCCAGGCCGCCGAGACCCTGGCGATCCTGAACCTCGCCGAGGCCGGCGACCACATCGTGACCTCGGCGAGCCTGTACGGCGGCACGTACAACCTGTTCCACTACACGCTGCCCAAGCTGGGCATCCAGGTCAGCTTCGTCGAGGACCCGGACGACCTCGACGCCTGGCGCGCCGCGATCGCCCCGAACACCCGGGCGTTCTACGGCGAGACGATCGGCAACCCCAAGGGGGACGTGCTCGACACCGCCGGGATCGCCGAGGTCGCGCACGCCGCCGGTATCCCGCTCATCGTCGACAACACCCTGGCCACGCCCTACCTCTACCGGCCGTTCGAGCACGGCGCCGACATCGTCGTGCACTCGGCGACGAAGTTCATCGGCGGCCACGGCACCGCGATCGGCGGCGTGATCGTCGACGGCGGGCGGTTCGACTTCGGCGCGTCGGGCCGGTTCGCGAACTTCACCACGCCCGACCCGAGCTATCACGGGCTGGTCTACTGGGACGTCCTCGGCCATGGCTCCTTCATCGCCAAGGCGCGCGTCCAGCTGCTGCGCGACATCGGCGCGGCGATCTCGCCGTTCAACTCGTTCCTCCTGCTCCAGGGTCTGGAGACGCTCTCCCTGCGGATCGAGCGGCACACCGCCAACGCCCAGCGGGTGGCCGAGTGGCTCCAGGCGCGGGACGAGGTGAGCTGGGTCAACTACCCGGGGCTTGCGTCGTCGAGGTGGTACGACCGGGCCCAGCGGGTGCTGCCGAAGGGCGCCGGCGCGATCCTGTCGTTCGGGATCGTCGGCGGTGCCGAGGCGGGCCGGAAGTTCGTCGAGGGCGTGGAGCTGTTCAGCCATCTGGCCAACGTCGGCGACGTACGTTCGCTGATCATCCACCCGGCCACCACGACGCACTCGCAGCTCACCGAGGCCGAGCAGGCGAGCACCGGGGTGACCCCCGACCTCGTCCGCCTCTCCGTCGGGATCGAGGGCATCGACGACATCCTCGCGGACCTCGACGCCGGCTTCCGTGCCGCCAAGGGCTGACAGCGCCAGCCCGGACGGGGCGGTGGGCGAGCGCCTGCCGCCCGTCTCCGGCGGGTGGCGGGCCGGGCGCGACCCGGCCGGGGCACGCCGGTTCGTCGAGCTGCCCGGCCCGGTCGAACTGGAGAGCGGGGCGTCGCTACCCGGCGTGACAGTGGCCTATGAGGCGTGGGGGCGGCTCGACCCGACGGCGTCCAACGCCCTGCTGGTCCTGCACGCGCTGACCGGTGACAGCCACGCCGCCGGCCCGGCCGGCCCGGGGCACGCCAGCCGCGGCTGGTGGGATGCGATGATCGGTCCGGGCCGGCCGCTGGACACCGAACGCTACTTCGTCGTGTGCCCGAACGTCCTGGGCGGCTGCCAGGGGACGACCGGCCCGTCCTCGGCCGCCGCGGACGGGCGGCCCTGGGGCAGCCGCTGGCCGCGGATCACCATCGGTGACCAGGTGCTGGTGGAGGCGCTGCTGGCCGACGCGCTCGGGATCCGGCGCTTCGCCGGCGTGGTCGGCGGGTCGATGGGGGGGATGCGCGCCCTGGAATGGGCGCTGCGCCACCCCGGCCGCGTCGCCAGGGCGGTGGTCGTCGCCTGCGGGGCGGCGGCGACCGCCGAGCAGATCGCCCTGTACTCCACCCAGATCGCGGCGGTCACCGCCGACCCCGGCTGGCACGGCGGGGACTACCACCACCAGCCCGCCGGTGCCGGCCCCCACACGGGGATGGGGCTGGCCCGCCGGATGGCCCAGGTCAGCTACCGCAGCGAGCGGGAGCTCGCCGGCCGCTTCGGCAACCGGGCGCAGCCCGACGGCCGTTTCGCGGCCGAGTCCTACGTCGAGCATCACGCGGACAAGCTCGTCCGCCGGTTCGACGCGGGCAGCTACGTGGCCCTGACCCGGGCGATGATGACCCAGAACGCCGGCCACGGCCGGGGCGGGGTGGCCGCGGCGCTGGCGCGCTGCCCGGTGCCGGTCGCGGTGGCCGGCGTCGACTCCGACCGGCTCTACCCGCTGTACCTCCAGCGTGAGATCGCCGATGCGGTGCGGGTGCCCGCCCTGGCCGGCCGGCTCGCGGTGATCCGGTCGCTGTACGGGCACGACGCGTTCCTGCTGGAGGCCGACCAGGTCGCGGACGTCATCCGGGAGGCGTTGGACGCCGCGCCCGCCGTCCCGTAGGCAGGGCTGGAACAGCTGGGACAGCCGGGACAGCCGGGACGACGGGCGCGGCAGCGATCACGCCTACACCGGGGCCTACAACGGACCGGGGCCTACAGCGGGATGTTGCCGTGGCCCGCGGTACCTGCCGGGGCGGCGGCGATGGCCTGGGCGACCGCCGCCCTGGTGTCCGCCGGGGTGACCACGGCGTCCACCACGCCCAGCTCCACCGCGCGGTCGATCCCGCCGACCACGCGCACGTGCTCGGCGGCGAGCTCGGCGACCACCTCCGGACGGCGCTGGGTCGGGACCTCGGCCAGCTCGCGCCGGTGGAGGATCCCGACGGCGGCCTCGGCGCCCATCACCGCCACCTCCGCGGTCGGCCAGGCGAACACGGCCGTCGCGCCCAGGCTGTGCGAGTTCATGGCGACATAGGCGCCACCGTAGGCCTTGCGGGTGACGACGGTGACCCGGGGCACGGTGCACTCGGCGAACGCGTACAGCAGCTTCGCGCCGCGCCGGACCACACCGTCCCACTCCTGGCCCACACCGGGCAGGTAGCCGGGGACGTCGACCAGGACGACCAGCGGCACGCCGAAGGAGTCGCACATCCGCACGAAGCGGGACGCCTTCTCCGCGGACGTGGCGTCCAGGCAGCCGCCGCGGCGCAGCGGGTTGTTGGCGACCACGCCCACCGTCCGGCCGCCGAGCCGGCCCAGGGCGGTGACGATGTTCGGTGCCCAGCGGGGGTGCAGCTCGACCACGTCGTCGTCGAGGATGCCCGCCACCAGCGGGCGGACGTCGTAGGCGCGGCGCGGCGACTCCGGCAGCAGGTCACCGAGCTCGCGGGCCTCCACCGCGGCGATGCCGCCCTGCTCGCCGAGCAGCGCGCACAACCGGCGGGTCCGGGCGACGGCGGCCTCGTCGGAGTCGCAGGTGACGGCGACGACCCCGCTGCGGCGTGCGTGCACGTCGGGCCCGCCCAGGCTGTCGGCGGTGCAGTCCTCACCGGTCACCGTCCGTACGACGTCCGGGCCGGTGACGAAGACCTTGGCGGCCGGGCCCATCACGACGATGTCGGTCAGCGCGGGGCCGTAGGCGGCGCCACCGGCGGCGGCGCCGAGCACCAGGGAGATCTGGGGGATCCGCCCGGAGCTGCGGACCGTGGCCGCGAACACCCGGCCGACCCCGTCGAGGGAGGCCACTCCCTCCCGCAGCCGGGCCCCGCCGGAATGCCAGATCCCGACCACCGGGCGGCGCAGGCGGGCCGCCGCCTCGATGGCGTCGACGATCCGCGTGCAGCCCTCGCGTCCCATCGCGCCGCCCTGGATGGCCGCGTCGGTGGCGAAGGCCACCACCGGGCTGCCCTCGACGGTGCCCACTCCCGCCAGCACGCCGGAGGTGTCCGCGGCGGCGAAGGGCTCGAAGGTGCCGGGGTCGAAGAACTGGGCCAGCCGGGCCGACGGGGCACGCGGGTCGGTGCGTTCGAGCGTGGAGAGACTCACCGTTTATCTCCTTGGGATCCCTGGGTCAGTGACGAGAGCAGGCGAGCGCCCGCGGGCCGCGCCGCGGCCGGTGGGCTCATCGGATCATCGTTCCCGTTTGCGACCGGACGGGTCCTCACGGTTTTCTGTCGTAGTCACCCGTAATTTCCCGTTGTTTATGTCGGACAGCGGCCGGGGCATGTGATCCGCTGGTTGTCAGCACGAAAAAAGCAGGCGGAGAGAAGGAGCGGAGAAAAGAAGAGAAAGCGGAGGAACCAGAACAGGGAAAGCGGGGCGGAGAACCGGCACCCGCGCGCAGGAGCACCCGGCCACCGACCGCGCCGGCCGGATGCGACGGTCGGTACCGGGTGTTCGCCATGAACATCCGGCTGAACGGGCTAGCTGAACGGACTGACTGGACAGGACGCGAACCGGCCGGGCGGAATCACCGACAGGGTGGATGCCGGGTCCGGTGACCAGCGGTGGGACGCGTCGTTCCCGTCAGGGTGCCGGTGGGACGCCGGGGCGGCCCGGCCGGTCGGTCGGCCCGGCCGGTCGGCCGGGCCGCGCTCAGGGGGTGAAGACGAGACAGACGTCGTGCCCGCCGAAACCGAACGAGTTCGACAGGACCGCGCCCGCGGGGATGGCACGGTTGTCGATGGACACCACGTCGAGGTCGATCTCGTCGTCGAGAGCGTCGAGGTTGCGGGTGGCCGGCACGACCCTGTCCCGCAGGGTGAGGACGGCTATCACCGCCTCGACCGCCCCGGCCGCCCCGAGCAGGTGCCCGGTCATGGACTTGGTGGAGGTCACCGCCACCCCGTCCAGGGTGTCCCCGAGCGCGGCCCGCAGCGCGTGGGCCTCGGCGACGTCCCCGATGGGGGTGGAGGTGCCGTGGGCGTTGATGTGCACGAGGTCGGCCGGGGTCAGCCCGCCGGAGTGCAACGCCGCCCGCACGGCCCGCGCCGCGCCGGCGCCGCTGGGCTCGGGGGCGGTCACGTGGTAGGCGTCCGCGCTGGTCCCGGACCCGGCCAGGGTGGCGTACACCCGCGCGCCGCGGGCGGCGGCGTGCTCGGCGGACTCCAGGACGAGGGCACCGGCGCCCTCCCCGAGGATGAACCCGTCCCGTCCCTTGTCGAACGGCCGGGATGCCGCCTGCGGGGCGTCGTTGCGTCGGGACAGGGCCTGCATCTGGGCGAACCCGGCGAGCGGCAGCGGGTGGATCGCCGCCTCCGACCCGCCGGTGATGGCCACGTCCGCCCGGCCGGCCCGGATCATGTCCAGGGCGTAGCCGATGGCCTCCGCTCCCGACGCGCACGCGCTGACCGGGGCGTGCACCCCCGCCCGGGCGGTGAAGGCCAGCCCCACGGTGGCGGCCGGGCCGTTGGGCATGAGCATCGGCACCACGTGCGGGGAGACCCGGCGTGGGCCCCGCTCGCGCAGTACTTCGTACTGGTTGAGCAGGGTCAGCACCCCACCGATACCGGAGCCGACCACCGCGGCGAGCCGTTCGGGGTCGACCTCGGGCGTTCCGGCGTCGGCCCACGCCTCCCGGGCGGCCACCAGAGCCAGCTGCTGCACGCGGTCGAGGGTGCGTGCCTCCAGCCGCTCCAGCGGGGGTTCCACCGCGGCGGGCGCGGCGATGTGGACCGGAAGCTGCTCGACCCACTCGTCGGTCAGCCGGCGCACACCGGAGCGGCCCGCGAGCAGGCCCTCCCACGTGGAGGCGACGTCGCCGCCGAGAGGGGTGGTTGCCCCGAGGCCGGTGACGACGACCTGCCTGGGGGTCGCGGTCACGCGGCGACACCCGCCCGCTGGATGTAGGACACCGCGTCGCCGACGGTCTTGAGGCTCTTGACGTCCTCGTCAGGGATCTTGACGTCGAACTTCTCCTCGGCGGCGACGACGACCTCGACCATGGACAGCGAGTCGACGTCCAGGTCGTCGATGAACGTCTTGTCCGCGGTGACGTCGGCCGGGTCGACTCCGGCGACCTCCTCAAGAATTGCGGCGAGACCCTCCAGAATATCGGACTGCGACATTGTTTCTCCTGTTCTTCTCTGACGTCACGGACAACACGGGTGGATTTACCCGTGCCATCATCGGCCGAACGTGGTTCCAACTGGTGCGGGCTGTCGGAAGACGCGAACAACCAGGTTCGTGTCGTCCTCGGCCGGTGCGATGAATCCTATGGGCAACGTACGACCTGACCGCAGTAGGTCAGGCCGGCGCCGAAGCCGAACAGCAGGACGGGATCGCCCGGCCGCAGCTGGCCGCCGTCGAGAATCCGGCTGAATGCCAGCGGGATGCTGGCGGCCGAGGTGTTGCCGGACTCGACCACGTCGCGGGCGACCACGGCGTTCGTGGCGCCGATGCCGGTCACCAGCGCGTCGATGATCCTCAGGTTGGCCTGGTGCGGGATGACCCCGGCGAGCTCGGCCGGCGCGACCCCGGCGAGCTCACAGGCGCGCCGGACCGTCGGGGTCAGGGTGATGGCCCACCGGAACACCGTCTGGCCTTCCATGCGGAAGAGGTTGTCGCCGTACCCGGGGACCCTGATGGCGCCGGCCTTCCCGCCGTCGTGGCCCCAGACCGCCGGGCCGATCTCGGTGGTCGGGGCGGGCCCGACCACCGCGGCCCCGGCGCCGTCGGCGAGCAGGATGCAGGTGGAGCGGTCATCCCAGTCGGTGTAGTCCGACAGCCGTTCGGCGGCCACCACCAGGACGTGTCGGGCGCTTCCCACCCGGACCATGTCGGACGCCATCGACAGGGCGTACGAGAAGCCGGCGCAGCCGGCGTTGATGTCGAGCGCGCCCGCGCGCACGGCACCCAGCCGGTGCGCGATCTGCGGCCCGGAGCCCGGGATCTGGGACGGGTTCGTGCAGGTCGCCAGCAGTACAATGTCGAGCTCGGCGGCGTCGATGCCGGCCGCGGCGAGCGCCTTCTCCGCGGCCATCGATCCCATCGCGACGATGGTCTCGTCGGTGTCGGCGATCCGGCGGGTGGCGATGCCGGTCCGCGAGCGGACCCATTCGTCGGACGTCGCGACCCGCTTGGCCAGGTCGTCGTTGGTCACCAGGCGGGCGGGGCGGTAGGTGCCGATCCCCATCAGCCGGGAGCCGTTCACCGCGTCGCTCCCACGAGCCCGTCGGCGGCGGCCGGGCCGCCGCCATCCGGGCCGCCGCCACCCGGCGCGTCTGTGTGGCGGGCGATCAGTTCACGGGCCGCGGGCAGGTCGTCAGGTGTCTTCACAGCGAGGATCTGCACGCCGGTGAGCTCCCTTTTGGCTATGCCTGCCAGCGTCCCGGCGGGTGGTAGTTCCACAATCGCGGTCACCCCGAGATCACGCATACGGGCCAGGCACAGGTCCCACCGCACCGGTGCGGCGACCTGATCGACAAGGTGCTGGACCAGCTCGGGGCCGTTGTTGATGACAGTACCATCGGCGTTGGACAGCTGGGCCACGACAGGCGTCCGCGGGCGCAGCCCGGGGGCGATCCCGGCGAGCTGGTCGGTGGCGGGCCGCATGAAGTGGGTGTGGAAGGCGCCGGCTACGGACAGTGGGCGCAACCGGGTGCGTGGCGGCGGCTCCTCGGCGAGGCGGGCCAGTGCCTCGAGGGAGCCGGCCGCGACGACCTGCCCGGCGCCGTTGCGGTTCGCCGCGGTCAGGCCCAGCCCGCGCAGATGTTCGGTGACCTCGTCCGGGTCGCCGCCCACGACCGCCGTCATACCGGTGGGGACGCGCCGGGCGGCCTCGGCCATGGCCCGGCCGCGCAACGCGACGAACACCAGCGCGCTTTCGGCGTCCAGGGTACCGGCCAGGACAGAAGCGGTGATTTCCCCCACACTGTGGCCGGCGACAAGAAGATTACCCGTCCGGGGAAGGGAAAGCTGTTCGGCGGCGACAAGACCGGTCGCGACGATCAACGGCTGTGCGACGGCGGTGTCGCGGATCGTCTCCGCGGAGCCGTCGCTGCCGACGTCCACAAGGTCGATTCCGACGGCGGCCGACCACCACCGCAGCCGTGGCTCGACACCGCCGATCTCAAGCCAGGGTTTCAGCTGACCGGGAGTCTGGGCACCTTGGCCTGGGGCGAGGATAGCGAGCACCGGACCACCTAACCCTTCCTGACCGCCGGCTGTCGCTGGCGGGCACTCACCGTTGTGCCGTCGGCTCATTGTGGGAGCTCTACAAAGTGATTCGGCCGTCCCATATCTTTATTGCCCATCACCAGGCCGGTGGGGAATTCGGTGACACGGGCGACAAGTGATGGCAACGCGTCCCGCCGGGCCGGGCGCCGGTGCGCCCGTGCCGGTCGCGGCCGGCCCGCGGTCACACCGCGGCGAGCCGGCCCAGGATGAGCGCCACGTGCAGGGTGAACCGTTCCCGGTGGTCCGTCGGGTCGAGCCCGCACGCGTCGGCGGCTTTGCGGAGCCGGTAACGGACCGTGTTGGGATGCAGGTACAGGGCGCGGGCCGTGGCCTCCAGCGAGGCGCCGAGGTCGAGGTAGGCGCCCACCGTTGCCAGCAGCGGCGCCCCCGCCTCCCGCAGCGGCGTGTACACGTCCTCGATCAGGGCGCGGCGGGCTCCGGTGTCGCCGGCGAGGGCCCGTTCCGGCAGCAGCGCCTGCGCGGTCACCGGGCGCGGGGCGGCCGGCCACGCCGCGACCACGTCGGCCGCGGCCAGCGCCG
>NZ_CAKKTL010000084.1:0-20609 GCF_920664355.1 Protofrankia sp. CiP1_Cm_nod2 | reverse complement strand
CGATACCGGCGGCGGAGCGGATCGTGACGGCCAGCCGGTGCGGGTCGAGGTCGGGGTGGGTCTCCCGCAGAGGTGCCAGGGCGCGTTCGATCCAGCCGATGGCACGCCCCTGGCGCAGCACCGGCGGCTGGGCATCGGCAGCAGCGTCCAGTGACAGCCGCAGGGCGGCGCGTAGCTGCGGTTCCCAGTCGAGGGTGATGCGCAGGTGGGCCCGCATCACCAGGTCCAGCCGGGCCAGCGGGTCGCTCGGTGCGTCGTCGGGCAGCAGGGACTCGTGCTGGATCTCCGGGTGGGCGGCGAGCAGCAGGGCGCGCTGGTTGGGGAAGTAGCGGTACGCGGTCGTCCGGGAGATCCCGGCCGCCGCGGCGGCGTCTTCGACGCCTGGGGTCACCCCTTCGGCGAGCAGCCTGCGGGTGGCCGTGACCAGCGCGTCGCGGGTACGGGCCTTCTGCTGGCGGCGTCCCGTCAGCTCATATGGAACCGACATCTCCATCATAGTACTTTCATCCCATGGAATATGGGTCCCATGTTGGACATGTGAATCCCATGATGATGGGACGGATCATGATGGTGAGGCAGGTGAGGTGGCCATGTGCCTGGATCCGGCGGTGACGGACCCCGACCTCTACAAGGTGATCTTTGAGAACGACCGGGTCCGGATCCTGGAGTACCGGGACCGGCCCGGTGACAGGACCAGCCCCCACGAGCACCCCGACAGCGTCATGGTCACCCTGACCTCGTTCCGGCGCAGGATCAGCGCCGGTGGCCGGCAGGCCGAGGTCGATCTCCCCGCCGGGCAGGCGCGCTGGCTCGACGCCCAACGGCACAGCGGCGAGAACACAGGCGGCACCGACACGCACTCGATCTTCATCGAGCTGAAGGAGCCCAGGCCCGCGGGTTTGCCCGCCCCCGCCGACGCCCTCGGCCCCAGCGGCGGCTGACCCGGCCATCGCACCGCCCTCCACGGCCGTTGCGGCCACGTCCACCCACGTACCGGTCGGCTGCCGGACCAGCTCTGGCCTCGGCGGGCGCCGACGGCCGGCCCGGCAGGTGCCGGCGGCGGATGTCCGGTCGGTCACGGCGTACGCGACGCGCCCCGCGAGCCGCCCATCACAGCGCAACCTGAGCCACACTTGTCCGATGACGAGTGGGCGACGGTTGAAACGGTCACCTTCAGGGGCGCGGGGGCGCACTGTCGGTCGGACGGCCACCGGGCTCGGAGCGGCAGGTGCCCTTGCCCTGGCATATGCCGCTGGCTACGAGCGCACCGCCTACACCCTGCGTCGGGTGGTGCTGCCGATGCTCGCGCGGGACGCACCGCCACTGCGTATCCTGCACATCTCCGACCTGCACATCACCCCGAACCAGAAGCGCAAGCTGGAGTGGATCGGGGATCTCGCCCGCCTGGTGCCCGACCTGGTGGTGCTGACCGGTGACGTCCTGGCGCATCCGGACGCCGACGAGCCGACGCTGCTGGCGCTGTCGTCCCTGTCCGGCTTCCCCGGGGTGTTCGTGCCGGGCAACAACGACTACTACGCGCCGACGTTGAAGAGCCCGCACCGCTACCTGCTGCCCAAGGACGTCTCCACCCCGAAGGGCACCCCGCTGGACTGGGCCGGCTTCGCCAAGAGCCTGACCGCCGACAGCGGCTGGCTGGACCTGACCAACAGCCGGACGACGCTGCGCGCCGGTGGGCTGCGGATCGACGTCCGCGGCGTCGACGACGCCAGGCTCGGGCGGGACGATCTCTCCGCGGTGCTCGGCCCGCGCGACGACGGCGACGTCGATCTGGTGCTGGGGCTGTCACACACCCCGGAGCCCCGGGTGCTGGACGCCTACACCGCGGACGGGGTGGCGCTGACGCTCTCCGGCCACACACACGGCGGGCAGATCCGGGTGCCGTTCGTCGGGGCGCTGGTCGCCAACTGTGGCCTCGACCGTGGCCGGGTCCGCGGGCTGTCCCGTTACGAGGCCGGCGGGCGTTCGTCGTGGCTGCACGTCTCCGCGGGCCTCGGGACGTCCCCGTTCGCGCCGGTCCGGTTCGCCTGCCGGCCGGAGGCCACCCTGATCACCCTCGCGCCGGCCGCATGGACCTGACGCCCCGCGCGGACCCGGCGCCGTGGCCCGTGGGGGTGAGCGTGGCCCGTGGTGGAGGTGGGCGCTGTCGCGGCCTTCGTGCCGCTGCCGGGGGCTGGAGCCGCTCCCCGCGAACCTGTCCGGCCACCCCGTGCCGAGGATGGCCGGCGGATCAGGTAGACTTCGTGGTGGTCACGGGGTGTGGCGCAGCTTGGTAGCGCGCTTCGTTCGGGACGAAGAGGTCGTGGGTTCGAATCCCGCCACCCCGACCACGCAGGCCCTGTGATCCTTTTTTGGATCATGGGGCCTGAGTTCTTTGCGCTCTTCGGTCTTCCCGTTTCCTCCCAACGGCAGGCCGCCGTCGCGGGAAGGGAGACGAAACGGAATCGCGGGTGGCGCGCTTCGAGGCGTTGCTGACGTCCAGCGGGAGCGAACTGCTCGATCGCCTCGCCAGCGAAGCCGGTGCGGGCGGCGGCATCGGCGGAGGCGGGGGAGCCAGGGGAACGGCCGGCCCGCGGCAGGCGCTGCGCCTCGGGACGCGGCTGCGTGTCGACTATCCGACGGATCTCGTGGTCGACGCGCTGGGCCAGCACGAGCTGCGGACGGCGGCCGGGGCGAAGTTCAGCCGGGCGATGGAGATGTTCTTCACCCGCGCCGGCCTGGAACAGGCGTCGCCGCAGGTCGTGGCCGAGCACACCGCTTCGCGGTACGCGGCCGGGGATACCGTCGCCGACCTGTGCTGCGGTATCGGCGGGGACATGCTCGCGCTCGCCGGGCACCACCGGGTGATCGCCGTGGACGTCGACCCGCTCCATCTGCGTGTCGCGCGGGCCAACGCGGACGTCCTGGGCGTCGGGGGCAGCGTGACGACCGTTCTCTCCGACGTCCGCGACGTCGATCTGGCGGGGGCGGACGCGGTGTTCGTCGACCCGGCCCGGCGCGCCGGTCAGCGGCGGCTGCGCACCGGTGACAGCGAGCCACCGCTGGCCTGGTGCCTGGAGCTCGCCGGACGGGTCGCGAAGGTGGGGATCAAGGCCGCTCCCGGGCTTCCGCGGGAGGCCGTGCCCGCCGGCTGGGAGCTGGAGTTCATCGCCGTGGGCAGGGACCTCAAGGAGGCGGTGGCCTGGTCCCCGGCGCTGGCCACCACGGGCACCCGCGCGACCCTCCTGCCCGGCGGGCACACGCTCACCCCCGCGCCGGCGGGCTACGGGGCGCCCGCGGTGCCGGTGCGGGCGCCGGGTGAATACCTCCTCGACCCGAACCCGGCTGTCACCCGTGCCGGGCTCGTCGCGGAGCTGGCCCGGGAACTTGGCGCCTGGAAGATCGACGAAAGAATCGCCTTCCTGTCGGCGGACGCACCGATACGCACGCCGTTCGGCCGTCCGCTGCGCGTCATCGACTCCGCGCCGTGGAACCAGAAGCAGCTGCCCGCCCGCCTGCGCGCGCTGGACATCGGATCGGTCGACATCCGGCGGCGCGGCCTGGCGGGTGACGTCGACGAGCTGCGTAAACGCCTGAAGCTCTCCGGTACCCGCCGGGCCACCCTCGTCATGACCCGTGTCGACAACCGCCCCTGGGGCCTGACCTGCCTCACCGACGAGTGACGGCCCGCGATACCGCGTCCCGAGCACACCCCGCCCGGCCAGGGGCTGGCCAGAGCGGAACCGGCCAGAACGTGATCAGCCAGGCCGTGATCAGCCGGCCTGGCCGAGGATGGCCGCGGCCGAGCCCCGGTATCCGGGACATCCGGCCAACATTCTGTTGATCTTCATGCCGTGCGGCTCGGGCCGCCCGTTCCAGAAGTCGGTCGATGCGCCCCGCGGCCTTATGTCATGCCTGTCAGCTTCATCACCTTTCTCCCTTGACAAGGGCTTTCAGTAGGTATTCATCAGTACGACCCGTGGGGAGAAGTCCTCGACAGGCACGCCCGCCGGGGGCGGCGGGCCATGGTCCGCCGGATCCTGCTGGCTGTCACGGTGGTTCTCGTCGCGGCCTTCTGCGTGGGCGTGCTGTTCGGCCTGCCGCTGTTGCACCGGATACGGGACGATCGGAACGCGGCGTCACCGACCGCCGCGGATCCTTTTGCTGGCACCCCGGCCGCGAGTTTCGCCGCCGGCGCGGACGGGCTTGTCCTGCCCGCCGCGGCCGACACCGGCTCCTTCACCGCGGCCGAGGTCGAGACGGCCCTGCAACAGGCGAAGAAGCTCCTGGTCGCCGCCTACCTGGATCCCCGGGTGTTCGGCGGTGACCTCGGTCCGGTGTACGCGACCATGAACAACGGACTACGGCAGTCCATCCAGGAGACGGCCGCCGATCCGTCGAAAAACGACGAGATTCTTTTCCCTGCCGCGCGTTTCGCGCCGGGTGTGACGTTGGCGGCCCCTGACGCCCGGGCGAAGGGGAGTATCACCTACGCTCCTGGTGAAAAGCCGGGGACGCTGGTGGTCACGGCGAACCACGTGTATGTGTATCCGCTGCGCCGTGATTCCTTCCGGGCGCTGCTCACGGTGCATCGTGATCTTGATATCACCTTCTACCGGCCGGGAACGGCACCGGCAGGCCGGGATGGAATAAGCGGTATCGGTGGCAGGGGCGCCCTGTACTGGGATTTCGACTGCGAAGCCATGAAAAAGGGGCTGCTTGCCCCGGGCCGGCCGCTCGGTTACGCCGACACCGAACCCGGCCAGCCGGCATACCACGAAAGATTCGACCCGGCCACCGCCATCGTGGGGAAGGATATCTGCGGGCCGGGCTGACGGTGCCGCCCCGCCGGCCTGGTCCGGCGGGGCGGGCCGCGTTGGCTGGACGCGGGGCCGACGGCGTTCCGATGGTTCCTATGGCTTTCTGGCGAGGCCGGCCCAGACGGGCATGGGGGTGGTGTCGGCTCCGGGCTCGGGCCGCCACCGGGTGGTCGGGACCACGCCTGGCGCCAGCAGTTCCAGGCCGTCGAAGAACCGCAGGACCTGCTCGTGCGCGCGGAAAGTGACTTTCTCGGCCATCGAGGTGTTCATACGTGTCGAGGCCTTGCGCATCCCATCGGAGATGATGTCGCTGGCGGGATGGGAGAACACCAGGTAGCTGCCGGCGGGGATGGCGTCCACCAGGGTGGCGACGATGCCGTACGGGTCGTCCTCGTCGCGGACGCAGTGCAGGATCGCGATCAGCATGAGTGCCACCGGTTTGGTGAAGTCCAGGATGGCCGCGGCTTTTGTCAGGATCGTGCCGGGGTCGCGCAGGTCGGCCTCGAGGTAGGTGGTCGCGCCCTGGGGGGAACTGGTCAGGAGTGCTTTGGCATGGACGAGGACGATGGGATCGTTGTCGACGTAGACGACGCGTGCGGCGGGGGCGGCCCGTTGGGCGATTTCGTGGGTGTTGTTGGCGGACGGTAGGCCGGTGCCGATGTCGAGGAACTGGCGGATGCCGGCCTCGGCGGCCAGATGGTGTACGGCGCGGCCCAGGAAGGCGCGGTTCGCCAGCACGCTCACAGAAGTGATGGGCACGGCCTCCAGCACTTCTTCGGCCACCTTGCGGTCGGCGGCATAGTTGTTCCTGCCGCCGAGCCAGTAGTCGTAGATCCGGGCGATGTGCGGCACGTCCGGGTTGAGGCTGGCTGGTGGCTGTTCCTCGTCCGCTGCGTCAAGTCCCATGTCAGATCCTTCCGTCCGGCGTCCGCTGCACGCCGGGTCTCAGCTCAGGAAATTCTAGTACCTCTCTACCGAATTCCGGGAAAGTTCGGAGACATCCGGATACATCAGTACACAGCGGCATATCGACGACCGGCTGCCGCGGTGCCGGCTGGTCGGTCGGCCGTGGCTGCGGTCGGCGATCGCGGTCCGTGATGTCAGATCCGCAATATTTACTGAAGGTGACCGATACGCCGGCCGGTTCCACCGGGCGACCGCATCAGATCTCATTGATGATCTTATTGATCGCGCTGGCGGCGCGTTCCGGTGGCACGCTGTCGACGCACAGGCGGTTCATCGCGGCCAGATAGCGGTCCACGTCCTCCAGCTTGTCCAGGTAGGCGGCGCCGGCAAGCTGCTCGAGGTAGACCACATAGGGCAGGTCCGCCTCGGGGAACTGCAGGATGCTGAACGCGCCACCTTCGGCGACGTGGCCGCCGAAGCTGAAGGGCATGACCTGGAGCGTGACGTTCGGCTGCTCGGTCAGGGCGATCAGGTGCTCAAGCTGGGCGCGCATCACCTTGGTTCCGCCGATCGAGCGGCGCAGGGCGGCCTCGTCCAGCACCATCCACAGGTGTGGAGGGCTCGGGCGGGCCAGGATGTGCTGCCGCTGCATCCGGACGTTCACCCGGCGTTCGACGTCCTCCCGCGGGGAGCCCCGGCCGCCCTGAGCGATGACGGCGCGGGCGTAGTCCTCGGTCTGCAGCAGGCCCGGGACGAACTGGACCTCGTAGGACCGGATCAGCGTCGCCGACTCCTCCAGCCCGATGTACGGCTGGAACCAGCCCGGCAGGACATCGCCGTAGTTCTGCCACCAGCTCGGCTGGTTGGCGTCCCGGGCCAGGGACAGCAACGGCTCCCGTTCGGCTTCGGCCGTGACACCGTAGAGGGTGAGCAGATCGGCGACGTCGCGTTCCTTGAAGCTGACACGGCCGAGTTCCAGACGGCTGATCTTCGATTCGGAAGCCCGGATGCTGTATCCGGCGGCCTCCCGGCTGATGCCCCTGCCTTCACGTAATCGACGGAGCTGGGAGCCCAGGACGATGCGACGCACCGTGGGACCACGGTGTAAGTCACCTGTTGTCACGACGGCTCACCTGTCGTCACGTCCCGGCCCTTTCGCAGGTATAATTCTGATGGCATCCTGGTTGGTATCTTCGGTCACTGGGGGCTTCCCCGGATATGTGCCGGGATTCTATCGTCGTGTGTCACGGGTGCGGTGCGTCGCCCGGAGTTCTGTAGGACACCTATCCCGTTTCACCTGTTTCGCTCGTTTTGTTCACGCCGGCTCCGCCGGCTGTCATGCCCGTTGGACGGCCGGCCGTGCCGCCCGCCTGGTCCTGCCGGCCTGGTCCTGCCGGCCGGTCCCGTCGGCCTGGTCCTGCTGGTCGTCAGGATCGCCGGGCTGGTCGGTCGGCGACCGGATTGTCGCTGGCTGATGACCGCCGTCGCCGGCCGGCCGGGCGGCCGGCGCGGTCGGCCGCACTCACTCGGGCTCCCGGCTAGCGCGGCGGCGTATCCCGGCGGTGATGGCGCCAAGAAAAATCTGCGCGACAAGACCGACCACGACGAGATTGCCGAGCATCTGAATCATGGTGATGATCCGGGCTGTCTGGGTAACGGGAGCGATATCGCCGAAACCGACAGTGGTGAACACGGTGAGTGCGAAATACAGGGCGTCCGTGCGCGTCATCGCCTGGGTGAATGCGCAGGCCTGTTCACGTCCGAGCACGAAGTAGGTTCCCGCGAAGATCAGCAGGAACAGCGGGAGGGACACGGCGAAGGCTTCGGCGGCGCGCAGCCCGGGGTAGGCGGACCGGGCGATACGCCGGATCTGGATGCCGACGATGCCGGCGAACGCCAGCAGGGCGGCGGCCAGCGCGATCCCCAGGCCCGCGTGCACGCCGCCCCCGAGGGACCGTCCGAAGGGAAGCAGGTAGTACAGGAACAGCTGGGCGACGATGCTCAGGGCCGCGCGCACCATGGCGCGCGCGACAAGTACCCGCTGGCCGGGCGGCGGCCGGGTGGCCTCGCGCCGGTGCTTCGGCGGGACGTCACGCGCGTTCTTCGTGATCACGGACTGTCCTGGACGAGGACGGCGCGGCCGGCCGTCATGTCAGGGCCTGGCGGGCAGTGGGTCACAGGCTCCTCCGCGTCCCGGGGATCACGGTCGGCGCTCGGGCCGCCGACCGGCCGCGAATCGCGGGCAGGGCCGGGCCCCACCGGCGGTGGCCCGGCATCGCTCGCGGGGTTGATCGGAATCCGAGCCCCGTAGGCGGCCGGGGCCGCGACAGCTGCGCCTGCCGCGGCCCCGGCCGCCTGCCATGAGCATACGGTCACCAAAAGATCGCATCAGGTGACTGTGAGTCAGCGTGACGTGGGTATGTCAGGCCGTGAAGGTGAGGGAATACCCGCCATCGGACGTACTGGCCTGGCCGGGGGAGCGGCGCACCGCGGGGGACGGGCACCGGCGTGGGCGCGTCGTCGGGCCGGCTCCCCGGAGGAGGGGGAGAGCACCGACGGTGACAGCCAGCACATGCAGGAGCGAGGGGTGGACGACGGGCAACCAGTGGATGCCGTGGTTGTCGCGCCACCCGGCGGCACCGGTCAGCCAGTCCGTCAGCGTCCGTGGCAGCCATCCACCGCCACGGGTGAGGGGCGTCCGCACCCGGATCGAGTGATCGCTGGCACCGCTGTCGGAGATCGTGCCGATGGGCATGCGCGGCGGATGGATGACAGCCGTCCGTGTCGCCGGGCCCTGTCGTGTGGGGCCCTGTCGCGCCGGGTCCGCTCGCGCGGGGCCTCGTGGGGTGAAGCCGCCGCCGCTGGTGGCGGCGTCCGTGGTGGCGCTCGGGTTCGCGGGCCCCTGCCCGGCTGTGGCCACTGGCCGCCCGGCTGTTCCGGCTGTTCCGGCTGTTCCGGCTGGGCCGGCCGGCTTCGATGGTGCGCGCTGGTCGCGGTTCGTCGGCGATCGAGGCCGTGCTGTGGGCCGTGGCCTGGACGTCTGCGACACCGCCTGGGTGGAGGAGGCCCGCGGCGGTGCCGCCGCGGGCGAGGCCGCCGCGGGCGAGGCCGCGGCGGATGGAGGGCCGGCCGGCGCCGTGGTGGGCGCCCCGGACGGGGAGGCCGGTGGCTTCGTCGGGGCGCTGGTGGGTGATTGGGCCGTTCTGCTGGGGACTGGCGCCGGCGAGGTCGGCGCCGGTTTCGTCGGGGTGGCGGTGGCGGGTGGCTGGGCTGTCGCGCTGGGGGCCGGTTCGGCCGGGGTCGCCGGCGCCCTCGGCGAGGGCTGTGTGCCGTTCCCGCCGCCGGGGGCGGGGGCGGGCTGGCCCGGCTGCTCTGGCTGCGGGGAGGGTGGTGGGGTACCCGCCGGCTGCTCCGCCGACGTCCATGCCACGCTGTCCGGCGGCCTGGTGAGCGCGAGCCCGGCCGCGGCGGGCGGGGCGGACACCCACGGCCTGCTGGCGGCCGGGGGCGTCGCACCGCCGCCCGGGGCAGGCGCACCGGACGGTGTCGCCATCGCGCCGGGCGGGTTCGTGCCGCCGTCAGGGGTGACCCGCATGGCGACGGCCATGACCAGGCCGGTGGTCACACCGAGCGCGATGCCGGCGGCCACGGTGATCAGCGCGAGCTGCCAGCGGCGCAGGGCGCCGGCGGCTGCGGTGCCAGGACGTCCGCCGGCGGGCGCGCCCGGGCGCTTCGCCACGCGCGGGGGCCGCACCCGGTCGGCCGTCCCGGCTCCGGCCCCAGCTCCGGCCATCGGTGGCGGCGGTGGCTGGGGGGCGACCAGGACCCGCCGGGTGACCTGGTCCGCCAGGTCGGCGCTGCCCGGGTAGTTGCGGACGATGCCGGTGACGAGCTCGACAGCGGTGGGCCGTCTGGCCGGATCCCGGTCGAGAGCGCGCCGCAGCAGCGCGGTGAGGCCATCCGGTATGCCGCTGAGGTCCGGTTTCTCCCGCAGCATACGCAGGGCGGACGCGGTGGGTGTGTCCGCCGCGAACAGGTGGCGGCCGGTCGCCGCGAACGCCACGCACATCGCCCAGGAGAAGATGTCGGCCGCGGGGCCGGCCCGTTCGCCACGGAGCTGCTCCGGGGCCATCCAGGCGACCGTCCCGATGATGTGGCCGGTCTGGGTGTGCTCGGTCGTGTCGACGGCGTGGGCGATACCGAAGTCGATGACCTTCGGGCCGTCCCAGGCGAGCAGGATGTTGGACGGTTTGAGGTCGCGGTGCACCAGCCCGGCGGCGTGGATGGCGGCAAGGGCGTCGGCGAGGCTCGCGGCGAGGTCGACGAGCATGGATCCGCTCAGCCGCCCCCGCTCGCCGATGGCTGCCGAGAGGCTCACACCGTCGACGTACTCGGTGGCCATCCACGGGCGTTCCGCGTCGACGTCGGCGTCCCGGACCTCCGCGACGAACCTGCCACGGACGCGACGCGCGGCCGCGACCTCCCGGCGGAACCGCTCCCGGAAGTCCGCGTCACCAGTCAGCTCCGGCCGGACGACCTTCACTGCCATGGGGTGGCCGTCCTCGTCGAAACCGAGGTAAACAGCGCCCATCCCGCCGGCACCCAGTCGTCCCTGGAGCCAGTATCTCCCGATTTTTCGGGGATCAGCGTCGGTCAGCGGCGCCAGCACGCCCGCTCCTCTCCTGCGACTTCCCCACCCTGGGGATCACGCTACCGAGCTGACGGGCATTATGGCTGTGAGCGCATCAACTTTCCCGAGCGGGAACAAAACCGGTCACCACGTTCAAACGTACGATTGATCACATCCTCTCGTCGTTCTCGGACCGGTGCGTGAAATTCGTGTACAGATAAAAGGCTGGCAGGTTGCCGTACCGGTTCCCGGTATCAGGAATCAGCTGGCCCGGTAGAGCCGTGCCCGTCGTGCCGCCGACAGGTCGTGGACGGCACAGCCATGTTTTTCCGGAGCGTTTGCCCCCGGCCGGGCGCGGCCGCTCCGGAAGCCGTTCGGGGAGGTCCACAACGGCCAGCTCCCCGGGGTGCGAGGCAGCGTACGGTGCGGCCGTGCCCGGGTCTGCCCGGGGTCTTCGGGGCCGTCCGGGCAAATACGTCCCGTTTCGTATTCGGAAGCCCGCGGGACTGCCCGCGGCGCCGCTTCCCACTGCCCGTCCCCGTGCTGTGACGTCGTCCGGCGGCGGTGTTTCCGGTCACCTGCCCGGCTGTGACAAAACCGGTCTGTGGCATATGCCGCACCCGGGCCGCCGCCGGCGTCCGTGGCTGCGTGGACAAGCAACGCCCGCTGTCCGGTCCCGAGCTCCATGGCGATGTCCTGCCAGCCTCGCAGGCCGCGTGGCCAGGCTGGTCGCCGGTGCCGGCCACCCCGCCACGGGGGGCCGACGGCGGTGCGTAGCGCACGGATCTCCCGGCTGCCCCTGGTGGCCACGCTGCGGACAGGACGGACCCATACGTCGGTAGAGAAAAGCATTCCTCCATACTGTTTGACTGAACCCGAAGATGGACGAACAAGGCGACGTAAGGGATGTCGGTCACGTGATGCTTTGGGGTACCCGCTGTTGTCCTCCGGCGGGCCGGCCGGCCGGTCGTTCGCCGGCGCGGACCAGCCGTCCGCGCCGAGATGGCGACGCGGCGGAGGAACAGGGTGGAGTACGGCGGCGAAGCCGCTTTGCGTCACGCGTAGTGGCGGTCGCGGCTTCCCAGTGGATCATGAGGAGCGTGATTGTACCGCTTTCGCTCGGGTGGTCCGGAAGCCGGTCCGGCAGGCCCGCTGCTCCGGCTTCCCGGCGGGCCCAAGGTTCCGCGATCATGATTCTGTTGGCCGTGGGCCCGCGGCCCGGAAGGCCTGGAAGCCGCTTCGGCGGAGTCGGCGTCCCGGGCTGCCGGAAGACCTCCGCCGGCTGACGCCGACCGTCACGGGAGCTGTCCGGGAAAGCCGGCCGGGCCGGTTGCCGGGCGTCGTCACCAAGTAATTTGGAGGGCTTTGCCCATCGGAGTACAATTTTTGTGCCGTATAGTCGGTATGAGATTTTCCGCGCCGCCGAACGGGTCCGGGCACTCGTCATGAAGGCTCGTCACGAAAGTCTCGTGATGAAGGCTCGTCACGAAGGCGTCGTCATGAAGGCGGTTTCCAAGATGACACGAACCCTGATATTTCGCCGAGCCGTCCGGACGGGCGGGTTCCGCGGTCGGCCACCCTGCCGCCGGGGGGCGACCTGATGGGGCGGGGACGGGCGGATTCCGGCCAGGCCGTCGGCCGGCCGTGGCTGCTCTACCTGACGGCCGGCGCCGCCCTCGTGATCGGATCCCGGCTGACACCCGTCCGCGATACGGGGCGGATGGCGCTCTACTGCCTGATCGGCGTGTCGTCGGTGGCGGCGTTCTTCGTCGGTGTCGCCCGGTCCGGCCCCGCGCCGCGGCTGCCCTGGCTGCTGCTGGGGGCCGGCCAGGTCGCGTACGTGACCGCCGTCATGGCCCACTGCCTGTTCTACGACGTGCTCGGCGCCACGGCTTTCCGGACCGTCTCCGATGCCTTCTTCCTGCTTCGTTACCCCTTCGCCGTGACGGGCCTGGTGCTGTTCGTCCGGTACCGCGCCCCCGGGCGTGACCTGCCTGGCCTGCTGGACGCCGGAACGCTCGCGATCGCTGTGATCATGCTGGAGTGGGTCTATCTTGTCGGGCCCTATGTCCGCGGCGGCCCCGGCCGGCTGGGTGATGCCGTCCTGTTGCTCGGGCACCCGGCGCTGGATCTCGTCCTGTTCGCGATCGGGCTCAGGCTGCTTCTCGGATCCGGCCGTCAGTCATCGGCCTTCTTCCTTCTCATGGGAAACCTTGTGGCGGTCATGACGGCGGACACGCTGTACGGCCTGCAACGGCTGAACGGCAGCTACCAGCCGGGAAACATCCTGGACGTGCTCTGGCTCGCCGGGGCGCTCGCGCTGGGCGCGGCGGCGCTGCATCCGGCAATGGCCCGTATCGCCGATCCGGCTCCGGCCGGCGACGTCGGCCTGGGCCGATGTCGCCTTGCCGTTCTGTTCGGCGCCGCCCTGGCCGCACCTGCCACAATGCTCACGCAGTACGCCCGCGGGATCACCTACGACATTCCGGTGACCGCCGTGGCATGGACCCTGATGTTCCTGTTGACGATCGCCCGGATGACGGTCCTGCTCTCCGACCAGCGTCGGCTGGCAATCACCGACGGGCTGACCGGCCTGTACACCCGCCGTTTTCTTGAGGCGGAGCTACCGATAGAGCTCGCCCGGGTACGCCGTACCGGCGGCCTGTTGGCTCTCTTCATCATAGACGTCGACCATTTCAAGGCGATCAATGACCATTACGGCCACCCGGCGGGCGACCGGGTGCTCGCCGAGATCAGCGTCCGGCTGCGCGGGACCACCCGCCCGGGTGACGTGCTCGCCCGCTACGGCGGTGAGGAGTTCGCGCTGCTGGCCCCCAACGTCCATCTGGACGAGCTCAGCACGGTCGCCGAACGGATGCGGACCAGGGTGGCCGCCAGCCCTATCACGGTGAATGCCGACACCTCGCTTTCCGCCACCGTGTCGGTGGGCGCCTGCGCCTTTCCCGCGCATGTCTCGGACCAGGCGGAGCTGGTCGGCATGGCGGACCGGGCCCTGTACAAAGCCAAGGCGCTGGGACGGGACCGCACCGTGGTATGGGACGGCGCCACATCGGCCACGGCCCCGTCCGAGGACAGGCCCGGAGACACCCCCGACACCCGGGACACCCGGGAAGCGCGGAGCACGCACGACATCCGCACCACAACCGCCTGAGGCCGTTGGCGCCGGGACCACAGGACCGTGATACCGGTGATACCCGGGAATTCCGGAAACACGGAAACACGGCGGGCCCGGGGACGCGGATGACGCGGGAGAACCCGGCCGGGCAGGCGGCCGTCGACACGCCTTCGATCTTCTGACCGAAGCGGGTATGCGGCCACCTGCCCGGCCGTTTCGTGCCTGGTCGCGTTCGTGCCTGGTCGCGTTCGTGCCTGGTCGCGTTCGTGCCTGGTCGGGTTCGTGCCTGGTCGGGTTCGTGCCTGGTCGGGTTCGTGCCCGGCCGCGCGGTGCCCCGAGGTGAGCTTTTATCCGTACCAGTTCCGATGGCGACGCCACCGCATGACGGTGAGGACGACCGCGCCGGTCACCGCCATACCGGCCGCACCGGCCGCCACGGCCCGGGCGGCACCGGGATTGCCCGCGGCCCGGTCGCGCGTTGTCCGTACCACCTGGCCCGTGGATTCCCGGATTTTTCTGGTGCCCGCGGCGACCCGCGGGTTCTGGCCGGCCCGGTGCACCAGTTCGTCCGCGGTCTGCCCGGCCCGGTACGCGCCGGCCGAAGCCCTGTGCGCCGTCACCGATGCCCGGTGGGCCGTTGTCGACACCTTGGGCCCGAGTTCGCCCGCGTATCCGGCGAGCCGGGTACGGGCGTCGGCCGTGCCGCTGACCACCCGTTCCCGCGCGTGGGTCACGGCGACACGGGCATCCTGCGCGGTTCGTCCCGCCACCCGGCCCGGACTTACCCGTTCCGACAGCAGGCCGAGTTCTTCGGCGAGCCGGGACCGGGTCATTTCGATGTCCGTTCTGATCTTGTCCGGATTCTCGCCCATGAGCCTGCTCCCGTTCTCCTCGATGCTCACGGCCGTGCGTGCGACAGCACGGCAGTTCCCGCTCGGAGCGGAGTCCGCTCGGGCGGGAGCCACGTGTCAGCGTGGCCGTGCCGGCGGTCGGGCGTCACAGGCCCGATCTTGGAAATACCCGGGGACGGCAGGGCTAACCGGCGCGGGGCCCGATCAGTAGGCGCGGGCGACGATGCAGACCAGGCCGGGCTCGTCCGCGCTGTCCGGGAGCGTGCCGTCCGGCCGCTGGATGCAGCGGACGGTCAACGACTCCTCGGCGAGCCTGGCCTCACCGCCGTCACCGACGGCGGCCCACGGCAGGCGGGCGAAGCCCACCGACGCCGCCTCGGCCGCCTCGGCGAGGTCCGCCACGTCGCGGGTGCGGGCGTCACGGGCGGCCAGGGCCGTGTCGTACATGTTCCGCTGGACGTCGTCCAGCAGCGCGGGCACCCGGGCCAGCACGTCGTCGAGCGGTATGTTGATCTTTTCCGAGGTGTCGCGGCGGGCCAGCGTGACGCTGCCGGCGGCAAGGTCGCGCGGGCCGAGTTCGACGCGCACCGGGATGCCCTTGAGCTCGGCGTCGGTGACCCGCCGGCCGAACGACAGGCCGGGCCGGGCATCGAGCTGGACGCGCAGACCGGCGGCCCGCAGCCCCTCGATGATCCGGGAGGCCCGCTCGAGGACCGCCGCGTCGTCCCTCACAGGCAGCGCTACTACCTGGACGGGCGCCAGCCGCGGGGGTATCCGCAGCCCGTTGTCGTCACCATGCGCCATGATCAGACCGCCGATCATGCGGGTCGACGAGCCCCACGACGTCGTCCATGCCAGGTGCCGCTGGCCGTCGGCGCCCAGGAAGCCGATGTCGAAGGCGCGGGCGAAATTCTGCCCGAGCTCGTGGCTGGTCGCCATCTGCAACGCCTTGCCGTCACCCATCATCGCCTCGAGGGTGAGGGTGTTGATGGCGCCGGCGAAGCGCTCCTTCGCCGTCTTGCGGCCGACGAGGACGGGCAGCGCGAGCACCGAGGTCATGAACTCCCGGTAGACCTCGAGGTGGATGCGGCGGGCGTAGGCGGCAGCGTCCACCTGGTCGACGTGCGCGGTGTGCCCCTCCTGCCAGAGGAACTCGCTGGTGCGCAGGAACAGCCGGGGGCGCAGTTCCCAACGCACCACGTTCGCCCACTGGTTGAGCAGCAGCGGCAGGTCGCGGTAGCTCTGCGTCCACTTCGCCATGTACTCGCCGATCACGGTCTCGCTGGTCGGGCGGACCACCACCGGCTCTTCCAGCTCCTTGCCGCCGCCGTGGGTGACGACCGCGAGCTCCGGGCTGAAGCCCTCGACGTGCTGGGCCTCCCGGCGCAGGTAGCTTTCCGGGATGAACAGCGGGAAGTAGGCGTTGACCGCCCCGGTCGCCTTGATCCGGGCGTCCACGTCGGCCTGCATCCGCTCCCAGATCGCGTAGCCGTACGGTCGGATGACCATGGTTCCCCGGACGGGGCCGTTGTCGGCCAGTTCGGCTTTGGCGAGCACGTCCTGATACCAGCGAGGGAAGTCCTCGCCGCGGGGAGAGAGTATGGCCACCCGCCCACGATATTGCCTGGCTGTCCCGTGCGGCCCACCCGCCCGGAGGCGATGTGGCCTTCCTTCACGGCCCGCACGCCCTACATGGACGGCCTGGCCAGGTCGTCGGGGCCGTCGCCACGGCCCCGGGGAGTCTCCCGGAAGACCAGTGACAGGTCGACGTCGCCGTGGAAGCTCACCAGCGCTGCCTGCGGTGGCACCAGAATCATCGCGGACGTCACGTCGGACGCGGTCGCTCCGGTGGTGAGAACGAGCTCGTGGTCGACCAGTGGGCCGCGCCGTACCGTCACCACCTCGGCGAGCGAGGCCGGCGTCGGGGCGGGCATGCCTCGGGGTTCGGGAACAGGGTCGCCGTAGGTGTCCATGTTCGGGCCTCCTCGATGCGAAGTTAGCAATCCGGCCCGATGTGTTCGCGGCCAACTGTGTGGTCCTTTTTCCGAGCAATTCAAGCCACTTACGAATTACGCTCATCGGTACCATTTACTTCTGGTCGGCCAGTTTGCCGCCGGCTGCTTGCGAAACCTTCCCTTGCTTTATAGCAAATACCGGCGGGATCGCCGGGCCCGGGGCCCCGGGCCATGACCGGCGTCCGTCCGCAAGCAGGTCGGGTGGAGGTCCTACGCGCCGGGCCAGGAGTGTTCGCCGGGCAGGGCGTACACGCCGGGCGCGACCGTGACGGCGAGGCCGTCGTCGAGCAGGCCGCGTAGCGCGCGGCCGCGCTGCACCGGCTCGTCCCACACCGCGTCGAGGGCGTCCTGGGGCACCGGGGTGGGTGACTCGCGCAGCACCGCGAGCAGCTTTCCGCGCACCTGCCGGTCGGTCCCGGCGTAGCTCTGCGCACGCCGGGCCGGACCGGTGGCGGCCGGGCTGCCCGCTCGCTGCCAGGCGCACTCCGGCCGCAGCGGGCAGGCGGCGCAGCGCGGGGTGCGTGCGACGCAGATCAGCGCGCCGAGCTCCATGAACGCGGCACTGGCCCGGGCCGCGGTTTCGGCGTCCGGGGGCAGCAGGGACTCGACCAGCTCCAGATCCCGGCGTGACACCGCGCTCCGCTGGTCGTCGCGGCCTTCGACGGCCCGGCCGACGAGCCGCCGGACGTTGACATCGATCACCGCATGGCGCTGGCGGAAGGCGAACGCGGCGACCGCCCTGGCGGTGTACGTCCCCACCCCCGGCAGCCGCAGCAGATCCTCCAGGTCGTCGGGAACCGAGCCGTGATACTTCTCGGTGATGGCCACCGCGGCCTGGTGCAGCCGCAGCGCCCGGCGCGGGTAGCCCAGGCGTCCCCACATGCGGACGGCCTCGCCGGCCGGCTCCGCGGCGAGCGCGGAGGGGGCCGGCCAGCGGTCCAGCCAGGCCCACCATGCTGGCAGCACCCGGTTCACCGGCGTCTGCTGCAGCATGATCTCGCTGACGAGAACCGCCCAGGGGCCCGCGTCCGGGTGCCGCCAGGGGAGGTCACGGGCATGGGCCGCGTACCAGCCGAGGACGGCATCGGCGAACGTCGGCACGGCCCGCGGGCCGGCCCCGGCGGTTGGAGCGGCCGCGGGATCGCAAGCCACGGCGGCCGAGGCCGCCACCGGGGCCGGGCTGGCCTGATCGGGCGCGGTGGATGCCATCTCCGCCATCCTGGCACGGCTGTCGGCCGGGCGGATCAGGGCCTGCGGCGGCTCCACCCGCGGTGCGGCGGTCGCACGTAGCGTTCCGGTTATACGTAGCGTTCTGGTTACACGTAGCGTTCGAGGATGCTGGATTCGGCGAGACGGGAGAGCCCTTCGCGGACGGCCCGCGCGCGCGCCTCGCCGACGCCCTCGACCGCCTGCAGGTCGTCCACGCCGGCGGCCAGCAGCTTCTGCAGGGTGCTGAAGTGGTCGACGAGCCTGTCCACCACCAGCCGCGGCAGCCGGGGCACCTTGGCCAGCATGCGGTAGCCACGGGGGCTGACCTGGCTGTCGAGCACGTCCGCGCCGCCGGGGAAGCCCAGCGCGCGGGCGAGCACGGTCAGGTCCAGCAGCTCCGTCGACGACATCGCGGACAGCTGCGCCAGCACCTCGGCGGCGGTACCGACCTTGCCACCGGAGGGCAGATAGTCACGGACGGTGAGTTCTCGCTCGGTCTCGACCCCCGCCATCAGCTCCTCGAGCTGGAGGGAGAGCAGCCGGCCGTCGGTTCCCAGTTCGACGACGTAGCCCTCGATCTCGTCGGCGATGCGGCGGACCATCTCCAGGCGCTGGCTGACCGATATCGCGTCACGAACGGTGACCAAATCTTCGATCTCGAGCGCGGAGAGTGTGCCGGCGACCTCGTCCAGCCGCATCTTGTAACGCTCAAGCGTGGCCAGCGCCTGGTTGGCCCGGGACAGGATCGCGGCCGACTCGTCGAGGACGTAACGCCGGCCCGCCACGTACAGCGCGATGATGCGCATCGACTGGCTGACCGAGATCACCGGGTACCCGCTCTGCTTGGCGACCCGTTCGGCGGTGCGGTGCCGGGTGCCGTACTCCTCAGTGAAGATCGTCGGGTCGGGCACCAGGTGGACGGCCGCGCGCACGATCCGCTGGAGATCGGACGACAGGACGATCGCGCCGTCCATCTTCGCCAGTTCCCGCAGCCGGGTGGCGGAGAACTCGACGTCCAGCTCGAAACCGCCCGTGCAGATGCCTTCGACCGCCTTGTCGTGACCAAGTACGATCAGGGCACCGGTGTGGCCGCGCAGGATGCGCTCGAGCCCGTCCCGGAAAGGGGTACCGGGGGCGACAGTGGCCAGTGTCGCCCGGAAGGTGTCATCCCCGGGTGATCCTGCCATCTGGCTCCCTCTGTGTCGGGGTGTCCCGCCCTGGTCATGGTATCGGGCCGGCTGCTTTGCCATGCCGCTCCTGCGTTGTTGTAGCGGTGTTTTCACCGAATGTGTTTTTCATTCGCTCGCGCCGTACATGTGCCGTATCGCCTGGCCCAGGTCGGAAACCTCGATCGTCGTCATGTACTCGGGTGCCGGGCCGGCGTCCGGGGGTACCAGCGCCCGCCGGAAGCCGAGCCTGAAGGCCGCGGTCAGGCGCCGGCGGACCGCGCCCACCGAGCGGACCTCACCGGCCAGGCCGACCTCGCCGACCGCTATCAGGTCCCCGGGGATGGGGCGGTCCTCGACACTGCTGATCGTGGCCAGCGCGATCGCCAGGTCGGCGGCCGGCTCGGCGAGCCGGACACCGCCGACGGTCGCCGCGTAGACGTCCGACTTCCCCAGCTGGACGCGGCCACGGCGTTCCACGACGGCGAGGATCATCGCGACCCGCGCCGAGTCCAGCCCGGAGACCGCCCGGCGCGGCACGGCCGCGGCCGAACTCGCCACCAGCGCCTGCACCTCGGCCACCAGCGGCCGGCGGCCCTCGACCGTGACCGTCACGCAGGTACCCGCCACACCGTCCATCGGCCCGCCGTCGTGCCAGCGGGACAGGAACAGCCCGCTGGGGTCGGCGACCCCGCGGATGCCGCCGTCGCCCATCTCGAAACAGCCGACCTCGTCGGACGGGCCGAAACGGTTCTTGCTCGCCCGGACCAGGCGCAGGGACGAGTGGCGCTCGCCCTCGAAGTGCAGGACGACGTCCACGAGGTGCTCGAGCAGGCGAGGCCCGGCAACGGTGCCGTCCTTGGTCACGTGGCCGACGATGACGGTGGCCATGTCCAGCGCCTTCGCCGCCCGGATCAGCGCCGCGGTCACCTCACGGACCTGGGTG
This sequence comes from Protofrankia sp. CiP1_Cm_nod2, assembly GCF_920664355.1. NCBI lineage: Bacteria > Bacillati > Actinomycetota > Actinomycetes > Frankiales > Frankiaceae > Protofrankia > Protofrankia sp. CiP1_Cm_nod2. Next base: position 933 of record NZ_CAKKTL010000084.1, on the reverse strand, counting down.
ACCCCGCCGGCGGCGCCTTCCGCCGCGGCGGTGGTGATGGTCTGTACCGAGTCGACGACCAGCAGTTCAGGGCGAACTTCGTCGACGTGGGTGAGAAGGGCTTCCAGGTCGGTCTCGGCGGCTATCCACAGCTCCGGGTGCACCGCCCCGGTGCGGCCCGCCCGCAGCCGCACCTGCGCGGCCGACTCCTCACCGGTGACCACCAGCGCCCGCGCGCCGGAGGTGGCGCTACGGGCGGCGACCTCAAGCAGCAGCGTGGACTTGCCCACACCCGGCTCCCCGGCCAGCAGGACGACCGCCCCGGGCACGAACCCGCCGCCGAGCACCCGGTCGAGCTCGGTGACGCCGGTCGGACGGCTGCGGGCCGTGGTGATGTCGACATCCGGCATCGGGCGCGCGGGCGCCGTGACCACCGCGGCGGGCCGCGCCGCCAGGCCGCGGCCGCTGACCCGGTGGGCCGTGCGGGCGGGGGGAACCTGTGCCTCGACCGTCCCCCACGCCTGGCAGCGCGGACAGCGACCGGTCCACTTGACGGCCTCCGCACCGCATCCGCTGCACCGGAAGCCGCCCGAGGCGATACGGGAGCCGGCAGGGCCTGGGGTGCTCGGTCGGGGAACGGGAGGCCGAGAGGACATGGCCCGCACCGTATAGGCATGCTCCGACAACTACTACGGGGCGGTGGATAATCGACATTGTCAGCTGGACGACAACGATTATGTTGATCTGTCCCAACGGATCATAATGATCGCTTTTGCCTGGTCGCGGAGCGGAGCCGGCGGACGCTGTCCGGCCTTGACGCCGGCCCGGCGCGGCTCCACGGTAACGAGGCCGTCCAGGCCGCCCGGTCAGTGCGCCCGGTCGGCGGAGGCCACGGCGCGCGGCGCGGGCGTCGTGCCGCCCTGCGCGGGCGGGGTCGTCACCGCGGCCGTCGGC
>NZ_CAKKTL010000083.1:15877-21553 GCF_920664355.1 Protofrankia sp. CiP1_Cm_nod2 | reverse complement strand
AGCCCCACCAGGGCGTTGAGGTTCGCGCCGTCGACGTAGACCAGCCCGCCGCAGGAGTGCACCAGGTCGCAGGCCCGCCCGATGCCCTCCTCGTAGACACCGTGCGTCGACGGATAGGTCACCATCAGCGCGGCCAGCCGGTCGGAGTAGGCGGACGCCTTCGCGGCCAGATCCTCCAGGTCCACGTTGCCGTCGCTGTCGCAGGCGACCACCACGACCCGCATCCCGGCCATGACCGCGCTCGCCGCGTTCGTCCCGTGCGCGGACGACGGGATCAGGCAGACGTCCCGGGCCGGCCGGCCCGCCACGGCGTGGTCGCGGTGGTAGGCGCGGATGGCCAGCAGCCCGGCGAGCTCCCCCTGGCTGCCCGCGTTCGGCTGCAGGGACACGGCCGCGTAGCCGGTGATCGCCACCAGCCACTTCTCCAGGTCGCGGATGAGCTCCAGGTAGCCGGCGGCCTGGTCCAGCGGCGCGAACGGGTGGATGTCGGCGAAGTCCGGCCAGGTCACCGCGGCCATCTCGGTCGTGGCGTTCAGCTTCATCGTGCAGGAGCCGAGCGGGATCATGCCGCGGTCGAGCGCCAGGTCCTTGTCGGCGAGGTGGCGCAGGTAACGCAGCATCGCCGTCTCGGACCGGTACCGGTGGAACACCGGATGCTCCAGGTAGGGGCTCGCCCGCACCAGCTCCGCCGGGATCGCCCGGCCAGCACCGTCGGCGGCACCCTGAGCGCTGGCGGTAGCGGCTCCGACGGCTGTGGCGTTCCGCACCGGCAGCGCGACCACCGACGGGGACGGCAGCGGCGGCACCCCGAACGCCGCCCACACCGCGTGCAGGTCGGCGTCCAGCGTCGTCTCGTTGCAGGAGATGCCGACGTGGTCGGCGTCGACCAGACGCAGGTTCAGCCCGCCGGCGAGCGCCGCGGCGACCACCTCGGCCGCCCGGGACGGCACCTGCGCGAGCACCGTGTCGAAGAAGTGCTCGTGGACGACCCGCACCCCACCGGCCCGCAGCCCCGCGGCGAGGCGCACCGCGTGGCCGTGCACCCGCCCGGCGATCCCGGCCAGCCCCCGCGGGCCGTGGTAGACGGCGTACATCGAGGTCAGCACGGCCGGCAGCACCTGGGCCGTGCAGATGTTACTGGTGGCCTTCTCCCGGCGGATGTGCTGCTCCCGGGTCTGCAGGGCCAGCCGGTAGGCGGGTTCGCCGTCGGCGTCCACCGACACCCCGACCAGCCGGCCCGGCAGCGACCGCTCCAGGCCGGCGCGTACCGCGATGAAACCCGCGTGCGGGCCGCCGAAGCCCAGGCCCAGCCCGAACCGCTGCGCGCTGCCGACCGCGATGTCCGCCCCGAACTCACCCGGCGCGGCCAGCAGCGTCAGCGCCAGCGGGTCGACCGCCACCGCCACGATGATCCCGCGGCCGCGGGCCTGTTCGATCACCGGGCGCGGGTCCCGCAGCGCGCCGTCGGCGGCCGGGTACGCCAGCAGGACGCCGAACGCCGACTCGGCCAGGTGTTCCGGTATACCGGCCGAGAGGTCCATGACGACCACCTCGATCCCCAGCGCCCGGGCCCGGGTACGCAGCACCGCGATCGTCTGCGGCAGCGTCCCCACGTCCACGACGAACCGTGTCTCGGGCTTCTTTGCGGCCCGGCGGGCAAGCTGCATGGCCTCGGCCGCGGCGGTCGACTCGTCCAGCAGCGAGGCCCCGGCCGTCGCGAGGCCGGTCAGATCGGCAATCATGGTCTGGAAGTTGAGCAGCGCCTCCAGGCGCCCCTGGGAGATCTCCGGCTGGTACGGGGTGTACGCCGTGTACCAGGCCGGGTTCTCCAGGACGTTGCGCTGGATCACCCCGGGCAGCACCGCGGGATGGTAACCGAGGCCGATCATCGAAGGCACCGGGCGGTTCCGGCTGCCCAGCCGGCGCAGTTCGGCGAGCACCTCCGGCTCGCTCGCCGCCGGTGGCAGGTCGAGGGTGCTGTCCCGGATCACCTCCGGCACCGCGGCCGCGACCAACGCGTCCAGGCTGGCGTGGCCGAGCCCGTCGAGCATCTTCCGGCGCTCGTCCGCGTCCGGCCCGATGTGCCGGTCGGCGAAGGTGAGCGTCTCGGTGAGCGGCGGGCCGGCCCGGCGCGCCGCCGCGGCCGGTGTGGGCTCGGCCCGCCAGGGCTGTGTCCGGGTGGGCCGCGGTGCCCGCTCGGGCTGCGACGTCCGGATGGGCTGTGACGTCCGGTCGGGCTGTGACGTCCGGTCGGGCTGTGACGTCCGGTCGGGCTGCGATGCCGGCACGGTCACCCGCCGGCGGGCGTCGGGCCTCCCCAGGGCATCGGACCGCCCGCCAGCGCCGTTCCCGCTGCCGTCACGGTCCGCGCTGCCGTTGCGGCTGGCGCCACCGCCGCTGCCGACGCCACCGCTGCCGTTCACGCCACCGCTGCCGTTCGCACGGCTGGTACCAGCAGAAGCATCTGTGTCACCCGATGAGGAGCCTGATGAGGATATTGCGCCAGCAGAAGAGGAGGCGGGTATGTGCACGGTCGATGCGCTCCAGAGATCGGGCGACCCGGCAGCGCGCCGGCCGCGACTGACCTCCCCCTCTGTACGTATGCCTGAGAGCTTCACCCGTCATATCGGCCCGCGACCGATATGCGTGGGCTTTCACCGTCGGCGGGACGCCACGGAACGTCCGCTTTCCAGAGTTGCCTGGCCCGGCGGTTTCTCCGGCCTGAGAGTGTATAGGGGAGGTCTTGCTCCTTCGGCGCCACGGACCGCAAGCTGCCGTGGACTCTCCCGCGCGGGCGTGAGCGGCATCGATGTTCAGTTGTCCGTCTGGACGGAATCCTACGGTCGATGGTCGCCAGCCGCCAGCCCGTGATGGCTCCGCACCGCAACAGCAATCACTGAGAGTAATACTACCTGCTCTGACGGTGGTTGAGCTCGGCGACGGTCGGAACGAGGTCACCGATGGTGGCGAAATCCACCGCGATGAACGTCGGCAGCCGGCCCTGCGCCCGCTGACAGGCCTCGACCTGCCTGAGCAGGGACGCCCGGCGGTTGATCACAGCCGCGTCCGCGCGGCTGCTCGCCGTCCGGGTGATCCAGTGGTTGATCAGCATCGGCGCGGGCCGGCCCGGCCCGCGGTCAGGCCGGCAGTCGAAGCCGTCGGGCCCGGACACGTCCAGGGCGGTGTCGGCCGCGTACCGGAAGAACCGCCGGTAGAAGGTGCCCGGGACGTCGGCGTTCTCCGCGAGCACCACCAGCCTGCGGTTCCGTTCGACCATCGAGCCCAGTGACGGCCAGTCACCACCCGCGTCCCTGGGGGGTGTGAGCACGTAACGCCCGAGCCCGGCCCGGGTGAAAGCCGCTGTCACCTCGGACGCGGGTGCCCCGTCCTGGACGATCAGGGTCACCACCTCGGTCGGGTTCGCGTCGAGCCAGGCCCGCAGCCGGGTCAGCTCGGTCTCCAGGTCGAGCGCGCCGAGCTGGCAGATGTTGTGGCACAGCCACAGCCCCGGACGGCTGGAGCGGGCGCCCCGGGTGAACGGCTCGAGGGTGGCCCGCTGGTCCGGCGGCAGGGCGGCGAGGAAGGCCTCGACGTCCTGCGGCGGTGTCCAGTGATGGACGTCGACGAGCAGCGCCCGGATGCCCGCGTTCAGCTGGCCGATCAGGTCCGGATCCTGGGCCGCGCCGAGGAAGCGCGCGTCGCTGGCGGCCATCGCGTTGTGTGTCGCCGGGTACACGACGTCGGTGTAGCGGCGGTCGCAGAGCAGCTCGGAGCCGTTGCAGTACCTGGCGGCCGGGGTGACCGGCAGCGGCATGGCGATCCACAGCAGACCGACGATCGTTGTCGAGGTGACCGCCAGCGTCCACCAGCGCCGCCGGCGGGCATGCGCCCGGAGCAGCAGCATCCGCGCCGCGGACGCGGCCACCGTGACCCCGGCGGCGGCCACCAGCGGCATCGTCGCGAACCCGAGCCAGTAGTCGCGGACCTGGCCGGCCAGCCCCGAGGAGATGTCGCCGACCATCGCCCGCACGCTCACCGGCAGTGACGAGGACGGGCCGGTCAGCGCCGCGAGCGGATCACCGACCAGCGTCGTCAGCACTCCTCCGGTGGCAAGCCCGACCGCCCCGGCCGTGACAAGCCCCGCCAGCACCAGGCGGAACCCCGACCCGCCGTGCCTGACGGTCACGACGAACCCGGCCGCGAACACCAGCAGCATCAGACCGGCGAGCCCGCCGGCGACAAGCAGCACCCCCGACGCGCCGAGATCGTGAACGGCGTGCACCGCCATGGTGCCCGGGGACTCGGGCAGCCCGGCCAGCGCCGGCCCCAGGTCGATGCTGGTGCCACCGCCGACCCGCCGCCGCAGGTCGGCGATGGCGGCCTCGTCGCCGTCGAAGACCAGCGGGCCGGCGACCGCCAGCGCCGAGGTGAGATCACCGGCCCGCATGAGCGTGACCAGCTGCTCGCGCACGGCCTGGCGTTCGCCCGCGCCCAGCCCGCCGACCCGGTCGAGGACGGCGTCCGCCACCTGGTCGGCCTGCCGCTCGGAGAGCCGGACCGAGGCGATCGACGGCACGGATGCCGGCGGGCGCCCCTGGGAGAGCTGGTCGAGCGCGTCGAGCAGGCCGACGGTGAACCGGCTGACGTCGTCCACCGGGTAGGTGCCGGCGCCCGAGATCTCGTCGGCCAGGTAGGTGCTGGCGAGCTGGGAGATGTTGGCCAGCACCGGGCGCAGGTCGATACGCAGGTAGAGCGTGTCGCCGTTGCCGCTCAGATAGCCCGCGGTGCGCTCCGCCAGGCCCGCGGCCACGCCCTGCAACGACGATGGTGGGACGACCACCCGCAGGTTCGCGGTCAGCAGCGACTGGTCCACGGGGAGGCCGGCGAAGAGCTGGCCGGAGATCTCGACGATCTGCGGATCGGTCAGGACCTGGCTGTAGAAACGCTCGTACACGTCGGCGCCGGCGAGCGCCCGCTTGTAGTAGCCCGGCTGCTGCACGGTCGCGTGCACGGTGAGCAGGGCGACGACCGCGGGCCAGCACAACGCCGCGACCAGCACGACCATCACCCGCAGCAGGCGCACCCGCGACGGGTACCGCCGGCCGTGGCGGGGGCCACCGCCCCGACGGCGGCCGGCACGGCCGGTCGCCCGCCGCGGGCCGCCCCGCCGGAAAGGAGCCCCGGGGAAGGCGCCCTCCCCGGGGATACCCGCCGGCCCGGCGTGGGCCTGCCCCGTCCCGCTGTGAGCCTCGGCCGCCGCCGCGGGGTCTTCGGGCGGGTGGCCCTCGGGCCTGGGGAGATCCCCCTCGCGGGGGCCCGCCCTGGAGCCGGCTGCGGTGTCGGCCGTCGAATCGGCTGCGGTGTCGGCCGTCGAATCGGCTGCGGAGCCGTCCGCTCCGGGGCGGGGGGCCGGAACCGGCCCGCGCCGACCCGCCCGGACGCGCGTATGGCTCACCGCGCCTCCCACCTGCCTCGCCATCTCGTCTGCCGGATCCGACCACCTCGCCGTGCGCCAGCCCGCAACCGGCGCTTGTTTCTATGGTGCGTGATCGAAGTGTCTACGATGGGCGTAAGATGGTTATCCAGTGTGTTCTGTGACTTCCGGATCAGCTCATCGGGACTATTCGCCCGAATTGCACCCCAGCGCCACCCGCTCGAATACCGACATTTCCTGTT
>NZ_CAKKTL010000083.1:2731-15561 GCF_920664355.1 Protofrankia sp. CiP1_Cm_nod2 | reverse complement strand
CCAGGTCCCACGCCAGGTCCCGCGCCAGGTCCCACGCCAGGCCCTGTTCCGGGGCCAGGAGCCGCGGGCGGACACCCGGATGCCCGGTACTCGGTCGCCGCCGCGGCCACCCGACACGCGTCCGCCGGGCAACCGTGTGACAACCTGGCAAGCGGTCGGGCAACTTCCTGCCCAGCCAGCCGAAGATCCATCAGATATGGCCAGAGCACCCATGGCGCGACCATGAGCAGCAGTACAGCCGGTGGCCGACGCCAGCAGGCCCCGAACAGCAGAAAAGATCACCAGAAGTCCGTCATCGCGTACGTCCACCCGGCCGGCGGACGCGCCGAACGGCGAACTCGCCCGGCGCGTGATCCGCGCGGACGGGCGCGGGCGCTGTCCGCGCCGCTTGACCGGCGCTCTACTCTGCGCTGGCCATGGTTGTGGGTCACACCGGTGCCGACGGCACCGACGCCGCTACGCGGTCCCGCCCCGCCCTGCCCGGACGCGGGCGCGAGCGCGGGCGGCGCCTCGCCGTGATCGGGAGGCTGCTGCGGGGACGGCTGCGCCTCGCCGGCATCGTGCTGCGCGACATGAAGCCGACGCCGCACCGCCTTCTGCGCGTCACCCGGTCCGTCGTGGCGAGCGGGCTCGCGCTCGGCCTGTCCCTGGAGTTCCTGCCCGGTATCGAGATCAACGGCTTCGGCGCGCTGATGCGTCTGGTGGTCATTCTCACCCTGGTGGGCGCGTTGCTGCGGCCGGTGCTCGTCGCCCTGGCGGTCGCTCTCGGCGGGATCGCCGTGCCACTGATCGGCCTGTTCGCGCAGACCCTGGTGATCTACATCGCGCTGCGTATCGAACCAGAGGTGATCTCCAGCAGTTTCGGCGCGGCCGTCGGGGTCGCCTGGGGCACCGCGGTGATCTCGGCGGTTGTCGGCTGGCTGGCCGACGCCGGCAGCGACGGGACGTTCAGCAGCGAGGTCATACGACAGGTCGCCCGCTACGGTGGCGGCGGGGACGGCAGCCCGTTCGACGGCCCGGGAGTCGTCATCGTGCAGATCGACGGCCTGTCCGCGCCGCTGCTGCGATGGGCGGTCACGGCCGGTAACCTGCCCACGCTCAGCCGCTGGGTCCGCGGCGGCTCGCACCGCTTCGTCGAATGGCACACCGGCATGCCCTCGACGACCCCGACCAGCCAGGCCGGCATCCTGCACGGCGCGTCCGGCCACGTCCCCGCCTTCCGCTGGTACGACAAGAAGGCCGGCCGGCTGGTGGTCACCAACCGGCCACGGGACGCCGCCGAGATCGAGCGGGGGTTCAGCGACGGGCGTGGCCTGCTCGCCGACGGCGGGGTCAGCATCAGCAACGTCTTCTCCGGCGACGCGCCGCACAGCCTGCTCACCGTCAGCCAGGCCGGTCTGCCCGGCCGCCGGGCCCGCGGCTACGCCTCGTTCGCGGCCAGCCCGCAGGGGCTCGCCCGCTCGCTGGTCCTGACCATCGGCGAGATGATCAAAGAGGTGCACCAGGCCCGCAAGCAGCGCCGCGACAACATCTTCCCCCGGGTCCGCCGCGGTGGCTCGTACGTGGCGCTGCGCGGGCTGACCAACGTCCTGCTGCGCGACCTCAACGTCACGTTCATCGCCGAGCAGATGGCCCGCGGCGTGCCCGTGGTGTTCTGCGACTTCGTCGACTACGACGAGGTCGCCCACCATGCCGGGCCCAACCGGCGGGAGTCGCTGCAGACGCTGGAGGGCGTCGACCGGGTGCTGGCGATGCTCGAGCGGATCGCCAGTGCCGTCGAGCGCACGTACGAGATCGTCGTCCTGTCCGACCACGGGCAGAGCCAGGGCGCGACGTTCCGCCAGCGCTACGGGCGGTCCCTGGAGGACACCGTCCGCGGCCTGCTGACGCCGGGGGCGGCCGCTGCCGCCGCGACCGGGACCGCCGAGGGCTGGGGCCCGGTGAACACCCTGCTCACCGAGGTCACCGGCGGCGGGGACGGCACCGGGCCGGGACGGCTGATGCTGCGCCGCCGCACCGACGACGGGCAGGTCACCCTCGGCCCGTCCCGGCTGGAGGTCACCCTCGACCCGCAGCGGCCGGATCTCGTCGTGGTCGCGTCCGGGAACCTGGCCATGGTCTACCTGCCGCAGGTGGCCGGCCGCGCCGATCTCGAGCAGATGGAGTTCCTGCACCCGGCGCTCGTCCGCGGGCTGATCGACCACCCGGGGGTCGGGTTCGTCGTGCTGCGCTGCCGGGGGCACGGACCGGTCGCCTTCGGCGCCCAGGGCCGGATGTTCCTGGAGACCGGGGTGGTCGAGGGCACCAACCCGCTGCTCGGGTACGGCTCGCGGGCCGCCGCGGACCTGCTGCGCCACCAGCGGATGCACAACGTCGGCGACATCGTCGTCATGAGCCGGATCGACCCCGGCACCCGGGAGGTCGCCGCGTTCGAGGAGCTAGTCGGCTGCCACGGCGGGATCGGCGGGGACCAGACCCGGGCCGTGCTGCTGTACCCAGCGGGCTGGCCGGCCGTACCCGGCCCGCTCGAGGGCCCGGACGCCGTCCACCACCAGCTCGTCCGCTGGCTGGAACGGCTCGGGCTGCGCCGCGACCCGCTGCCCGCGCCCCGCCCGCCCCTTTCCGATCAGGAGAATGAGGTCCGATCAGGAGAATGAGGGTGGAAGTGGCTGCTGCAGCAACCGTTTGTTCCCTCGTTCGCGTGATTCGGCGATATTCAGGGATTCGCCGTGGGTGAGGACGCGCACCTCGGCGGGCAGGTCGGTGGCGGTGGCGGCCAGCCGGGCGAACTCGCGTCCGGGCTCGTGGAAACGGTCGGGACGCACCCGGTCGAAGCCGATCGGCCAGAAGGTCCCGTAGTGGATCGGTATCGCCACCGCCGGCCGGGCGGAGAGCGTCCGTGGGGAGACCGGCTGGACGGAGACCGCCGGTGCGGAGACCTTCGGTGCGGAGACCGTCGGCGGGGAGAGCGCTGGCGGGGAGAGCGCTGGCGGGCGGACCGGTCGCGGGCCCAGCGTTCGGCGGACCGCCTCGATCGCGCCGGCCGGGTCGAGATGCCCGGGGCCGAGGCTGGGCCCCCAGCCACCGACCGGGACGAGAGCGATGTCGATGCCGAGCGGGGCAAGATCGGCCATGGCGTCGTGCAGGGCGGTGTCCCCGGCGAACCACACCGTCCGGCTGCCGGTCACCACGAATCCGAGCGCCGGGCCACGATGGCGCGACCACGGCCCCCGCGAACCGTCGTGCTCGGCCGGCACCGCCAGCACGTCCAGACCGGTCATGTCATCACGGGAAGTCACCCGGACGCGGTCGCCGGGCACCATCTCCACGCAGCGCTCGGCGAGTGCCGGGTGCCGGCGGGCCAGCAGGGCGGCGCCGCCGCGCGGCAGAATGATCGGCACCGTCGGCGGGAGCAGCTTCAGCGACGGGATGTCGAGATGATCGGCGTGCAGATGCGAGACGACCGCGGCGTCGACCCGCGCGGCCTGCGCCGCCGGGCGCGCGCCGGCCCGCCGGCGCAGATGGGCGATACGCGGCCCGAACACCGGATCGGTCACCAGCCGCGTACCCGCGTCGGCGATCACAACCGTGCTGTGCCCCCACCAGGTGACGTCCACCCCACCAGTGTGCCCGCGGCGTGCCGTCGCTCGTGCGCTCCTCGCCGGGACCGCCGCCGACGCTCCCGGCCGCTGGCGGCTCATTCCGGCTCCGTGCCCCGGGTCCGAGGCGACAGATCCGTTGACACGATGGAGAAGAGGGACACGATGGAACGGAGGAAAAGAGCAGGTGGAGCACCTGGAACTGGGCGGCCTGGCCGCCGGCGCTCATCCCGGGGGCGGGGCCGTGGTGGGGAAGCGCGGGCCGGCGACGTAGAAGACGCCCTGACCGACCGTCCGCACCGAGCCGACGACCAGCACCCCGTCGTCCCGCAGCTCACCGAGCACCCTCGACGCCTGAACCGAGCGCAGCCCGCAGTACTCGATGAGGTCGCGTGTCCGCACCGCCCCCTGGTCACCGACCAGCTCCACCGCGAAGGGCTTGACCTCCTTCGGCGGAACGTCGAAGTAGGGCAGCCGGGCGGCGAGCAGCTCACGGGCCCGGTTGCCGAGCCGGAATCCACCGCCGCCCGTACCACCCGCGTGCACCGGAACGATCAGTGCCGAATCGTCGTCGACGATTTCGCGCCGGGCTCGGGCCAACGCCTCCGCCGCCTCTTCGGAGGTTTTCTGCAGCAGCGGGGCCAGCACCCGCTCGTCCGCCCGCGGATGGTCCAGGAGCCGGTGAATGATCAGCACGACGTCCACGTCGGCTCGCGCGTCGGCGCTCAACAACGAGGTCAGATCGGTGACCGGCTCCACCGGATCACCGCCGATCAGTACGCAGCGGACGCTGTCCACCGTCTGGGTGATCACTGGTGGCCGGTGGCCGAGCAGGATCATCTCCCGGTACATGCGGTCCACCCCGATCGCCTCCCGCTCGGCCAGCCGCAGGCTGCGCATGACGTTGGCGAGATGCGGATTGGCCGACCGGGATGTCGTGGTCAGGACGTTCGACGCGTCCACGCCCGGTGGGAAGCGTCCCGGTGAGGTGACGACGAGCTGGTCGCCCAGGTGCTCGATGGTGATCGGCTCCGGCCGTTCCCAGTCCCGGTGCATGATCGCGTTGACGATCGCCTCCCGGGCCGCGGCACCGGGGATCGCCTCGCCGATGCCCCGGGCGCCCAGGCGCACCGCGTGCACACGCTGGTTCGCCAGCCGGATGGAGAGCTCGATCTCGTTGAACTCGACCAGCAGCGGACGGCCGGGCTCGTCGAGGCGGATGAGCGCGTCGGCTCCCGGCCGGGCCCGCCGGACATAGTCGAGATGTGACTGCTGCCGGTCCGTCACCGCGAACAGCAGGGCCCCCGCGCGGGTCAGCGTCCCGGTCGTGGAGTCGAGAACCCCGAGAGCACGCAGCAGTTCCTCGTCCGGCCGGGACGTCAGGGCGACCCGGCTCGTCTCCTCAGCGGCCCGCAGCACCTGACGGGCCACCAGCAGGGCCGCTATGTCGACATCGTCGAACCGCATCGTCGTCGGCTCGGCCGACCAGTCGACGTGGCGGCGCACCAGAGCGGTGTGATCCACACTGCTCATCTCCACGCAGTGCGTGCCGACCCGGTGCTTGTACCGGCCGCCGGGGACCCGGTGCGCGGTCAGGCCCGCGCTGACGACGATGGTCAGCAGGCGTGCTCCGCTCGCCGCCGTGACCGCTTCCACGTCGACGGCCAGATGCGGATCGGTGAGCTCCCAGATGCGGTGCCGCAGCCATTCGGGGTTCAGCGCGGTACCCACGAACGCGGCCGGGCCGCCACGCTTGTCCTCGACTCCGACGATGACGACGCCGCCGCGGGCGTTCGCGAAGCAGCACGCGGAATCAGCAAGATCGCGAGCGGTCGGCTCGTGCTGGGTACCACCTGCCGTCGGCGGGCCGTTCACGGAGCGCCTGGACTGGTCTTCCTTGAAGTCCAACGTCTCGGTCTCGACATCACCGGCCCGGACGCCGGCATGGACAGCCGTGAGCGCCCTCGACGCCTCCGCGCGCCGGGGGTCCTGCCAGGAGGAAATCACAGCGAGGTCATCCATCGGCCATCGGATCGGTAGTTCATGGCCACGAATTATAGACCTACCCCTTCCAGGGCGGATGATCTGAACGTTCAGCGGCGTACGAACGGATTCCCGTGTTCTCGTGTGGTGACGGGGTAGACGAGAGCATCGATGGGCCACCATGAGATGCGATGTGTGGTCTCACAACAACGACGTCCCGCCGCCGGCCCGCATGGCGCTGTCCGCGCTCGCGACGCTGCCCACAGTGGTCCACCGATGATCATTCGGGTGCGACGGCGACGGCGACGGTGACGGCGTCCGCGGGTGCGAGCCGATGACGGTGCTGCGGGTGCCCCGGTGGCTGCGCCGGGGCGCCGCGGTCGTGATACTGGCACTGATCATCGAATACGCGGTGCTGCCGCAGCTTGCCGGTGCGCGCAAGGCGCTGGAGACGTTCTCCGACGTGGAGCCGCGCTTCCTGGTGCTCGGCCTGGTCCTGGAGGCGGCATCCCTGCTCGCCTACGCGATGCTGACCCGCAGTGTGCTCGCCCGGGAGGGCCGGCCGTCGCTGTGGACGCTGCTCCGGATCGACCTGACGACCCTCGGTGTCAGCCACATGCTGCCCGGCGGTGCCGCCACCGCGAGCGCGCTGCGCTACCGCCTGCAACGCGGCGCCGGGGTCGGCGCGTCCGAGGCGGTGTCCGCCGCGACGATCCAGGGCGCGGGCTCGGCGGTCGTCCTGAACGTGATCCTGTGGATCGGCCTGCTGATCTCCATCCCGACCCGGGGCGGCAACCCGATCTACGGCACGGCCGCGGCGGTGGGGACGTTACTGATCGCCATCGTCTTCGTCGGCGTGATACTTCTCACCCGGGGCAGTGAACGAACCGCCCGTGTCGTGCGTTCCGTCGCCCACCGCGCGCCGGGCCTGTCACCGGACGGCGCCGAACAGCTGGTGCGCACCTTTGCCGACCGGCTGCGGGTCCTCGGCGCGGACAGGCTCCTGCTCGCCAGGGCGACGCTGTGGGCGGCGGCGAACTGGCTGCTCGCAGCCTCCTCCCTGTGGGTGTTCCTGTACGCCTACGGCTACGCCGCGTCCGTGGACGGCCTGCTGGTCGCCTACGGGCTCGCCAACGTGCTGGCCGCCGTCCCGATCTCCCCCGGCGGGCTCGGGATCATCGAAGGGGTGCTCGTCCCCACCCTGGTCGGGTTCGGCTCGACCCGGGCTGTGGCGCTGCTGGGGGTCGTCACCTGGCGGCTGGCGAACTTCTGGCTGCCCATCCCGCTCTCGGCCGTGGCCTACCTGTCCCTGCGGACGGGGTCGCTGCGGCACCGCAAGCTGCCGCGGCAACGGCCGTGGAACGACCCGAGCACGATCAACGAGGAGATCCCGACCTGACAACCTGACGTGGGCAGCCATCCCGGCCGGATGTGTGACTGACAGATATCAGATCATCGCTCATAGTGTTTCTAGGTGGCCACCACCGGTCGCCCAGGAACCAACCGCCGAGGAGGCTCACGCATGTCCGCGACCTGGCCCCTGCAGAAGAACGGCAGCAGCGGCGAACCAGTACAGAGCATCCAGTACCTGCTACGCGCGCACGGATATTCGGTGGCAGTCGACGGCGTCTTCGGGCCGGCGACCGAGGCGGCGGTGCGCGCCTTCCAGTCGTCCGCCGGAATCGCGGTCGACGGCACCGTCGGTGACCAGAGCTGGCCGGCGCTCATCGTCACCGTTCGTGACGGCGACCGGAGCGAGAAGGGTGACGCGGTACGCGCCGTCCAGGACCAGGCGAACGCCCGGATCAGCGACCCCGGGGACTTCCTCCCCGTGGACGGCGTCTTCGGCCGGCGGACGGACGCCTGGGTACGCGACTTCCAGCGGCACGCCGGCATCACCGCCGACGGGATCGTCGGTCCTGTCACCTGGAACCGTCTCGTCAGGGACGAACCGGGCAACTGAACACGACCAGCCCGCGACCGGACGCGAACCGGTGGGCACCGGTGGGCACCGGCCCCGCCCACCGGCGCCGCCCCACCCGCCCGACGGCGACGCCGGCTCGGCTCAGCCCGGCGGTCAGGCCTGGATGGCCAGGCGGTTCGCGGGGCGGGGCAGGCCGTAGTGGTCGCGCAGGGTGCGTCCGGTGTACTCGGTGCGGAACAGGCCACGATGTTGCAGGATCGGTATCACCAGGTCGACGAAGTCCGTCAGCCCGCCGGGCAGGAACGGCGGCATGATGTTGAAGCCGTCGGCCGCGTCCTGGGTGAACCACTCCTCGAGCTGGTCGGCGACCTGTTCCGGCGTGCCGGCGAAGACGCGGTGCCCGCGGCCGCCGCCCAGCCTGGCGATCAGCTGCCGGAGGTTCAGTCCGTCGCGGCGGGCGAGCTCGCTGACCAGGGTGAACCGGCTCTTGTTGCCGTTGATGTCCCGCTCGTCGGGCAGGCCGGGCAGCGGCCCGTCCAGCGGGAGGCCGGTGAGGTCGACGCCGACCATGTTCGACAGCTGCGCCAGGCCGTACTCGGGGATCTGCAGCGCCGTGAGCTCCTCCTCCAGCTCCCGGGCCTGGGCCTCGGTGGCGCCGATGACCGGGCAGATGCCGGGAAGGATCTTCACGTCCTCGGGCGCGCGCCCGTAGCGGGCCAGGCGTGACTTGAGGTCCTTGTAGAAGGTCTGGCCGTCGGCGAGGGTCTGCTGGGCGGTGAAGACCGCCTCGGCGTACTGGGCCGCGAACTCCTTGCCGTCCTCGGACGAGCCCGCCTGGACCAGCAGCGGATAGCCCTGCGGGGAACGCTGGACGTTCAACGGCCCCTGGACGCGGAAGAACTCGCCGACGTGCCCCACCTGGCGAATCCTGCTGGTGTCGGCGTAGATCCCGCCCGCCCGGTCGATGATCGGGGCGTCGTCCTCCCAGCTGTCCCACAGCTTGGTGGCGACCTCGACGAACTCCCGGGCCCGGGCGTACCGCAGGCCGTGCTCAGGGTGCTCGTCCAGCCCGAAGTTTCGGGCCTCGTCGAGGCTGCCGGAGGTGACGATGTTCCAGCCGGCCCGCCCGCCGCTGATGTGGTCGAGGGAGGCGAACTTACGGGCGACGTGGAACGGCTCGTTGTAGGTCGTCGAGACGGTGGCGATCAGGCCGATGCGCTCGGTGACCGTGGCCAGCGCGGAGAGCAGGGTGACCGGCTCGAAGCCGCCCAGCACGTTGTACCGGACCTTGCCCCACAGCGCCAGCCCGTCGGCCAGGAAGAGGGAGTCGAGCCTGCCTCGCTCGGCCGTGCGCGCGAGCTCCTGGAAGTAGGCCAGGTCGGTGGCGCGTTCGGGCTGGGCCCGGGGGTGACGCCAGGCGGCGTCGTGGTGCCCGGCGTTCATCAGGAACGCGTTGAGGTGGAATTTCCGGTTGCCGGCGGCAGACATGACGTTCCTCTTTCCACGGGCGGCTTCCTACGGACAGGTGAACGGCTGCTCCGACGGAGCCGGCATCCGTGCGGGCGATCCACGGATGCCGGCCGCGTTGCCCGGCGCGACATTACGAGTTCGAGGTCACCCGCCACCTCGTGAAGCGCCGTTCCAGGGCGAGCAGGGCCTGGTTGATGACGAGGCCGACAGCCGCGACCGTGATGATCCCCGCGTACATCTCGGGGATCGCGAAGTTCGACTGGGCATAGTTGATCAGATAGCCGAGCCCGGCCTTGGCGCCGACCAGCTCGGCCGCGACGAGTATCAGGATCGCGTAGGCTCCGGCCAGCCGGACACCCGTGAAAATCGTCGGGACGGCGGCCGGAAGAATGACCTTCTGGAACAGCCGTACCGATGACAGCCCCATCGACCGTGCGGATTTCACGAGCAGGGGGTCCACACCCTGGACACCGCTGATCGTGTTCAGCAGCACGGGCCAGACGCAGGCATAGACGATGATGGCGATCTTCGAGGTCTCACCCAGCCCGAAAATCAGCACGAACACCGGCAGCAGGGCCAGCGGAGCGGTGTTGCGGAAGACCTCGAGCACCGGGTTGAGGAACTGGGCCACCAGCCGGAACCAGCCGATGAGCAGTCCCAGCGGCAGCGCGATCAGGATGGCGATGGCAAAGCCGCTGGCCGCCCGGGTGAGGCTGGCGGAGGTGTGCTCCCACAGGTCACCGCTGCGAAGCAGCGCCACCCATTCGTCGGCAACCTCGGAGAAGGGCGGCAGGAACACACGGTCGACCACCCCGAGCCGCGGGAGCGTTTCCCAGGCCGCCAGCAGGATCAGAATTCCCACCACCCGGCGGGAGAGCCCGCCGGCGATCCGGCCGGCCCTGGACAGCCAGCCGCGGCGAGCGGCGGCGGCCGGTGACGCGGCAGCTGGGGAAAGCCGGCTTCCGGCCTCGGTACGGGTGTCCTCAACGATGGCCAACGCTGGTCACTTCCTTCTCCGCCTGTCCCGCGTGCCCCTCCGCCTTTGTGTGCCCGCCGGGCCCGGCGGGCCCGGCGGGCCCAGTGAGCCCGGCGGCCTTCGTGGGCGCCGTGCCGGCCGCACCGCGGCGGGCCGGCCCGCCGCCGAAGGATGCCCGCTCACCTGCCGACTGTTCGTCACGTTCGGCCTGCTGAGCTCTGGCCACCTCCTCGCGCAGCAGCTCCCAGACCTCGTGCCGGTAGCGGACGAAATCGGGATCGGAACGCAGGTCGGTCCCGTCCGCGCGGGCGGTGATGGGGATGTCGACGATCTGCTTGATCCGGCCGGGCCGGGAGGTCATCACCGCGACCCGCTGACCGAGATAGACGGCCTCGTCGATGCCGTGGGTGACGAAAAGAATCGTCTTGCCGGTCTTGGCCCAGATCCGCAGGAGCTCGTCCTGCAGGGTTTCTCTGGTCTGGGCGTCCAACGCGGCGAAAGGCTCGTCGAGCAGGAGGACCGCCGGGTCGTAGGCCAGGCTCCGCGCGATCGCCACCCGTTGTTTCATACCACCCGACAGCTCGTGGGGATATCGATGTTCGAAACCGCTGAGCCCGACGAGGTCGAGGTAGTGCCGGGCCAGGGCCGAACGTTGCGACCGCGCCACCTTCTTGGCCTCAAGGCCGAATTCGACGTTGCCGAGGGCGGTCCGCCACGGGAACAGCGCATACTGCTGGAAGACGATCCCCCGGTCGAGGCCGGGGCCGGTGACCGGGCTGTCGTCGACGAGGACCTGACCATCGCTCACGCTGGTCAGTCCGCCGAGGATGTCCAGCAGGGTGGACTTCCCGCAGCCGCTGGGGCCGACCAGGGCCAGGAACTCGCCGCTGCGGATGCGCAGGTTCACGTTGTCGACCGCGGTGAACTCGCTGACGGTGTTGCGGAGATTTCCGTGATCGCGGACGGCGAAATTCTTCGTGACGTTCCTGAATTCTATCGTGCTCATTGCCGATCATCTCTCGGTGTCGGTGAAGGATGGTTCCCGGTGCCACGACGGCTGGGACGGCTGGGCACCGGGAATCCCGCGTCCGGAGCGGGGCAGCGGCTCGGTTCCGCCGGGAACGGCTCCGTCAGGAGGGCACCCGGAACGGGTTGAAGTCGTTGGTGAAGAGCTCGGCCGGGGTGATGTCCTTCTTCAGCTGGCCGTTCGCTTTCAACCAGCCGGTCCACCGGGTGAAGTCGGCGTCCGCGATGAGCCCGCCCCGGCCGGCGACCCCGTATCCCTTGAAGTACTGGATGGCGGTTGCGTCCTCCTTGCGGTCACGCTTGGCGATGATGTCCTTGAAGCGGGCGATGACCTGGTCGCGAGGAGTCGTCCTGGACCATTCGACGGCCTTGCCCACACCCTCGACGAACTGCCTGGTCGTCGTCGGGTTCTTCCTGATGAAATCCTCGCGGAGCACGTAGCTGCCAGCCGTGAACGAACCGAAGAGGTCGTAGTCGCTGAACAACGGGTGAATCCCGCCCCGGGCCAGCGCCTTGTCCCGCAGAATTCCGCCGAGGACCGCGACGTCGATCTGCTTCTCGCGCAGCGACTGCTCGGTGTTCACCGGCGGGACAACCGTCGGTATCACTTTTTTGATCTCGTCCTGGCTGAGACCGCCCCGCTTGAGGTATTCGTCCAGGATTGCCTCGTAGTGCGCGCCCAGCGTGTTCATGCCGATTTTCTTCCCGAACAGGTCACGAGGTGACGTGATCGGGCTCCCGTCGAGAACGTAGAAGCCGCCGAAGGTGTTCTGGTCGATTCCGTAGCTACCGACCACCGATTTGATCGGCGAGCCCGCGGCGATCAGCTTGATGATTGCCCCGTTGAACGCGCTACCGAAGTCGACGTCACCGGTGGCGGTCGACTGGATGTCCTGCGGGCCGCTGATCGTGTTACCGATCCACTTGAGCTTTATGGGGCCGAGGTAGCCGAGATCCGCGGCGAGCTCGACCGGTGTGACCTGGCCGACGGAGCCCTGATAACGCAGTTCGGTCTGTTCGGTCCTGGCGGCATCGCCGCCGTCGCTCTGCCCGCAGGCCGCCAGAATCAGCGTCGCTACCAGGGCGACGGCTGCTGGCAGCACCCCCGGTCGGCGTCGAATGGCACGTCGAACACTGCGCTGCATGGTGAGGTCGAATTCCTCTCGGGTTTGTCTGCGGACCGGTCAGCGGCCGGCACGGTCCCGGGCGGCGGCGGAGCGACATCGATCGACGGTACCGTTGGAATAAACTGTCAGATCACAGTTGTACGCGACACGAAGATGACCGCCGCAGAAAATCGGGGCGACGCTGCCGGCGCGGCACCCGCCTGCCGGAACAGCGGAGATAAGACCAGCGGGAAGAAAAGGCGGAACGGACGCGGAATACATGCCGGGCCGCGCCGGCCGGCCGAAGAGAACAGCGGGTCAGGCGGAACACATGGCGCTGGCGACGCGGAGGAAATCCACCGCACGCCGGACTGACAGGCCGATATCCCTTGGCATGTTGTGCACTATGTCAGTCTACAAGCCGGGTTGTCAACAAGTTGACCAAGAATTCCGCGCGGCGTCAGGCACGCGGACAAGAACGTAGCCGTCCGGCTACTTTGAGAATCTGATTATTTTCCGAGAATGCCTAATTCCAGACACGCCGCGTGACGCTTATTCAGGGGGATGGTTCCGGCCGGGCGGGGCCACCCGGCCGCCGGCGGCCCGGGCTCACCGGCGGCCTGGCCACGGGATCGGCGAGTTCGCCCCGGCACCCGCACCGTCAGCACCGACAGCCCTGCCGGCACCGACGACACCCACCCGTATCAGCGGCACCGGCGGGACCGACGCCCGTACCGCCACCGCCA
>NZ_CAKKTL010000083.1:0-2137 GCF_920664355.1 Protofrankia sp. CiP1_Cm_nod2 | reverse complement strand
GGCACCAGCGATGCCGGTGGCGGCCCGGGCTCGCGATGGCTTGCCCAACGGTGCATCGCGATATATCGTGAGCGTACGCGATACAACGACTGGAGAATTATCATGTACGCACCGGAATTTCCTGGACCATGGTCCTGGGGCCACGGCAGGCATGGCAGCCGCGGCTCCGACCGCCTCCGGGCAGTGGCCGCCGACGATCGAGGCGGCTGGCACCACGGCAGGCACGGTGGATACGGCGGGCCCGGCAGGCATGGCGGGCCCGGCGGCGGCGTCCCGTTCGGCCCTGGCGGTGTCCCGTTCGGCCCTGGCGGCATCCCGTTCGGTCCCGGCTTCCCCGGGCCGGGCTTCCCCCCCGGCCCCGGCTTCGGTCCCGGCGCCCGGGGCTTCTTCCCCGGCGGCCGCGGCCGCGGCGCGAAGGTCAGGCGCGGCGACGTCCGGGCGGCTGTCCTCGCCCTGCTCGCGGAGGCACCGATGCACGGCTATCAGATCATCAACGAACTCACCGAACGCAGCCAGGGCGCCTGGCGGCCGAGTCCTGGCTCGGTCTACCCCGTCCTGCAACTGCTCACCGACGAAGGGCTCGTCCACGCCGAGGAAAGCGACGGCAAGCGGGTGTTCCACCTCACCGACGCGGGCCGTGCCCACACCGACGCCCACGCGGACGAGCCCAAGCCCTGGGAGACCGCCGCGGCCGCCGCCAACCACGACCTGACCGACCTGCGGTCGCTGGCGTTCGGCGTGGGCGCGGCCGTCGTGCAGGTCGCCCAGACCGGCAGCGACGCCCAGCTCCAGGCCGCCCGGAAGATCCTCGTGGATGCCCGGCGGGCGCTCTACCGCATCCTCGCCGAGGACTTCCCCACCGGACCGGATGACAGCGAAGCCGCCGGGGACGACGGCCGGCCGGGCTGACCCGGCCCGCCCGGCCGCGAGCGGCCTCGGCCGATACCCGCTAACGCCCCCGGTAGCTCCACCCGGCATGGTACGGAGTGTCGGTTTCACCCCCAATAGCCCCAGGTGATGGGATGGGCACAGTTTTCTTTGGGGGGAAGGGGCACTTCTGCCATGCGGAAGCTGGGCTCTGGCTACGTCCTGCACGAACCGATCGGCCGCGGCGCGTTCGGCCAGGTCTGGCGGGGATCCACGGTCGACGGCGACCGCCCGGTCGCGGTGAAGGTGCTGCGCGGGGAACTCGCCGACGATCCCGAGGTCGTCGCCAGGTTCGTCCAGGAACGCTCCATGCTGCTCGGCTTCAGCGACCCACACCTGGTCACCGTCCGGGACCTCGTCGTCGAAGGCGACACCCTGGCGATCGTGATGGACCTCGTCAACGGTGTCGATCTGCGGGTCTACCTGCGTGAACGCGGCACACTCGAGGTGGCCACGGCGGTCGCCCTGACCCGCCAGGTGCTGCGCGCGCTGAGCACCGTGCACACGGCGGGGGTCGTCCACCGTGACCTCAAACCCGCCAATGTGCTTGTCGACGTCACCGATCCCGACGATCCGCAGGCCCGCCTGACCGACTTCGGGGTCGCCCGGCTGGCGCACGGGCCGTCCCTGACCCGCCTCACCGGGATGATCGGGACGCCGATGTACATGGCGCCGGAACTGGCCCACCGGGAGCACGCGCAGCCGCCGGCCGATGTCTACAGCGCGGGAGTCATGCTGTACGAGCTCCTCGCCGGCCACCCGCCGTTCTCCGCCCCGCACCCGGTCGCGCTCCTGCGCGCCCACATGGAGGACGCGCCGCAGCCCATACCCGGCCTGTCACCGGCACTGTGGGATGTGATCGCCGGCATGCTCGCCAAGGCGCCGGCGCGGCGTCCGACGGCGGACGCGGTCGAGCGGGCGCTGGCCGAGCTGGCGGCGTCCGGCTTCCAGCCCGTGGCCGCGGCCGCCGTCCCCGCGCCGGGCGGCGCCGCCGTGCCGGGTGCTGCCGTGCAGGACGTCTCCGCCGCGGGCGGTGCCGTGCCGGGCGCCTTCGTGCCGGACGCCGCCGCGGGCGCCTTCGTGCCGGACGGCGCCGCGGGCGCCTTCGTGCCGGACGGCGCCGGTGTCGGTGCCATCGGTCCCGCGGCCGGCGGCGGGGCCGGCCAGGGCGCGGCCGCGCCGCTGCCCGGGGACGCGACGATCGTGGCTC
>NZ_CAKKTL010000082.1:9657-21472 GCF_920664355.1 Protofrankia sp. CiP1_Cm_nod2 | reverse complement strand
CCCTCGCGCCGGCCCGGCTGGCCAGGCGGGAGCGGGCCGCCCCGGCCCAGGCCGTCGCCGGCAGGGGCCCGGCGGCGGGGGCGGACGCCGCCGGTGACCCGGAGCAGGGATCACACGATCTTCGTTCGGCACGCGGTCCGCGGCCGTCACGGCCGGGCCCGTCCGGCACGGCGCAGGGGGAGTAGGCGATGTCCTGGGCCAGCCGGCTCTACCGCAACCAGTCCCATGTCGACTTCGTAGGCCGGCGCCGGATCTGGTACGCCTTCTCCGCGGTCCTGTTGGTCGTCTGTGTCGCCAGCATGCTGATCCGGGGCTTCTCCCTGGGCATCGACTTCAAGGGCGGCGCGCTGTTCCAGTTCCCGTCCGGGGGCAGGCCGGTCACCGTGGCCGAGGAGACCCTCTCCTCGGCCGGCGTCGACCCGGCGGACTCGGTCATCCAGGAGCTCGACACCTCCCACCAGCTGCGGGTGCAGACCCCGACCCTCTCCACCGAGCAGGCCAGCGCGCTGCAGAGCGCCATCGAGAAGCGTTTCGAGGTCGCCCCGACCGACATCGACATCTCGACGGTGGGCGCGTCGTGGGGGTCGACCATCACCAGCAAGGCGCTGCAGGGGCTCGCGGTCTTCCTGGTGCTGGTGATGGTCTACCTGTCGGTCCGGTTCGAGTGGAAGATGGCCGCCGCCGCCATGGCCGCACTCGTCCATGACCTTGCCGTCACGATGGGTGTCTACTCGCTGGTCGGTTTCCAGGTCACCCCGTCCACGGTCATCGCACTGCTGGCCATTCTCGGGTTCTCCCTCTACGACACGGTCGTCGTCTTCGACCGGGTCCGGGAGAACACCGCCGGCATGAGCACGGCCAGCCGGCGCACCTACGCGGAGGCCACCAACGACGCGTTGAACGAGACCCTGATGCGTTCGCTCAACACCTCGTTCATCGCGCTCGTGCCGGTCGCCTCGCTGCTGTTCGTCGGTGCCGGCCTGCTTGGCGCCGGCACCCTGGAGGATCTCGCCCTGGCCCAGTTCGTGGGTATCGCTTCGGGCGCCTACTCGTCGCTGTTCGTCGCCACCCCGCTGCTGGTCGACCTGAAGAAGAACGAGCCGGCGGTCAGGGCGCTCGACCAGCGGGTGGCCCGGGCGCGGGCGGCGGCCGCCCGGGAGTCCGCCAGGCAGCCGAGGGCCGCGGCGGCGGTCGCCGTCGGTGGTCGCGCATCCGACAGCGGGGCCGCGGCGGCCGGCCAGGGGCCGGGAAGCGGATTTCCCGATTCCGTTACCACCCCCTCGGACACGGACGATCGTGGACGTGGTGAGCCGGCCAGCGACCGTGAACCGGCCGTCGCCGGCGTCCGGCCGCCGCGGCCCGGCGCGGGCCGGCGCCCGACACCGGCCCGGCGTTCTGGCCGCAAAGGCCGTCCCAGCGGTAAAAAACGGCGGTGACGACCATCGAACCAGTCGAAACGACCATCGGACCGGCCGGCGGCACCAGCGGCCTGGCCGCTGGCGGTGCCACAGCCGCGGACGTGCTGCGGGCCCACATCCGGGATGTCGCGGACTTCCCCCAGCCCGGGGTGGTCTTCAAGGACATCACGCCGTTGCTGGGGACGCCGGCCGCCTTCACGGTGGTCATCAACGAGCTGGCCACGACCGCGGGCGGTTACGGCCCCACCGTCGTGGCGGCCATCGAGGCACGCGGCTTCCTGCTGGCGGCCCCGGTCGCCTACCGCACGGGGGTGGGTGTCGTGCCCATCCGCAAACAGGGCAAGCTGCCGGGGGAGACGGTCAGCCGCACCTACGACCTGGAGTACGGCACCGCCACCCTTGAGGTGCAGGCCGACGCCTTCCGGCCGGGTGACCGGGTGCTGCTCGTCGACGATGTGCTGGCCACGGGCGGTACGGCGGCCGCCGCGGCCGAGCTGGTCCGCGCGTCGGGCGCGGAGGTCGTCGGGCTCGCCGTGCTCATGGAACTGACCTTCCTGTCCGGGCGTGACCGGCTCGCGCCGCTCGCGATATCATCGATCATGGAAGTCTGAGGGTCGGGGCCTGTTCCTCGTCAGCTCGGCGCCCCCGGCCGCGGCGGCCCCGGCCGTGCCGCTCCTGGTTCGTGGTGATCCCGGACGCGGCGTTCCTGGCCGCGATGACCCCGGCCGTGTGACCTTTGTGTGATCCACGGGCATTGGCCGGGGTTGCGGGAGGAGGCCGGCTCACGGAAGCGTTAGCCTTCAGGGGTCCGACATGAAGCAGGAGCGGCTTGTGCCCGAGGCAGCCCCGGTGACGGCTGGAGCGTCCGAGCCTGGCGCGACGACCGTCCGGGGGTCGTCCGCGGCAGGTGAATACGCCGTGCTCGCCCGCGGGGACAGCCACCGCGGCCCGTCCGCTGGCGCGCTGTCGCCGGCGGCCGGGCCGGGACGCCCACCGCAGGCGACCTCGGCGGGACGCGCCAAGACAACCGACGGTGCGCCGCGGCCGGCTGACCCGCGGCCGGCTGACCCGCGGCCGGCCGACCCCCAGCCACCGGTTGACGTCCAGCCGGCTGGCGCCCGGCCGGCCAACGGCGTCCAGCCGGCTCCCTCGTCGCCGGCTGTTCTCCCGCCCCCGCCGGTTCCGTCCGCGGCCTCGGCTCCATCCGCCCCGCCGGCTCCGCCCGCCGTGCCGGCCTCGGCTCCGCCCACCCCGCCGGCTCCACCTGCCGTGCCGGCCTCGGCTCCGCCCGCCCGGGCTGGCGCCCCGGCCTCGCCGACGCGCCAGCCCGGGCTCCTTGTCGACTACGGTGAGTTCGGTCCCGATGACGGTTCGCCGGTGGTCCCGCGCCTCGGGCACGAGTCGCCGCCGTTGCCCCGCCGGGTCCGCGGGCGTTTCCCCAGGCTCGCGTCGCATCGGGCGACCCCGCCGTCACTGCTGGACCCGGTGCTGCGCGGCCTGCTCGCGAACCATCCGCGGGCCGACGTCGGCCCGGTCTACCAGGCCTTCGAGACCGCGGCGGGGGTGCACGCCGGCCAGGTCCGCCTCTCCGGCCATCCCTACATCACCCATCCGGTCGCGGTCGCGAGCATCCTCGCCGATCTCGGGATGGACACGCCGACCCTGTGCGCCGCGCTCCTGCACGGCACCGTCGGCCAGGCCGGCATGACGCCTGAGCGCATCCAGGACGAGTTCGGCGACCACGTCGCGCTGGTGCTCGACGCGGTGATGAAGCTGCACCGGGTGAAGGTCGGCGAGGCCGCCCAGGCCGAGACGATCCGGCGGATGGTGGTCGCGATGGCCCGCGACCCCCGGGCCCTCGTGATCAAGCTTGCCGCCCGTCTGCACAACATGCGCACGCTGCGCTTCCTGCCCGAGCACAAGCAGGAGCGCAAGGCCCGGGAGACCCTGGAGATCTACGCTCCGCTGGCCCACCGGCTCGGGATGAACTCGCTGAAGTGGGAGCTGGAGGACCTCGCCTTCGCGACGCTCTACCCGAAGCGCTACGACGAGATCGTCCGGCTGGTGGCCGACCGTGCGCCGAGCCGGGACACCTACATCACCGCGGTGGTGACGCAGGTGCAGGCGCACCTGGCCGAGGCGAAGATCAGGGCCGTCGTCACCGGCCGGCCCAAGCACTACTACTCGATCTACCAGAAGATGGTGGTCCGCGGCCGGTCCTTCGACGACATCCACGACCTGGTCGGTATCCGGGTGCTGGTCGACTCCCTGCGGGACTGCTACGCCTCCCTGGGCACCATCCACGCGAACTGGAAGCCGATCCCGGGCCGGTTCAAGGACTACATCGCGATGCCCAAGTTCAACATGTACCAGTCGCTGCACACGACGGTGATCGGCCCCGAGGGCAAGCCCGTCGAACTGCAGATCCGCACGCACGCGATGCACAACCGGGCCGAGTACGGGATCGCGGCGCACTGGAAGTACAAGGAGGACGGCGTCGGCGCCCGGCCCTCCGGGGAGAGCAGGGCGGGTGCTCTCGGGCTCGCCGACGGCGGCTCCCGGGGCGGCGGCCGTTCCCGGCGCGCCTCCGCGGGGGGTGACCAGACCGCCTGGCTGCGCCAGATCCTCGACTGGCAGCGGGAGAGCGCCGGACCCGGCGAGTTCCTCGACAGCCTGCGGTTCGACCTGCACACCGACGAGGTCTTCGTGTTCACCCCCAAGGGGGACGTGATCGCGCTGCCGGAGGGGGCGACCCCGGTCGACTTCGCCTACGCCGTCCACACCGACGTGGGCAACCAGTGCGTGGGCGCGCGGGTCAACGGCCGGCTCGTCGCGCTGGACACCCCGCTGGACAACGGGGACACCGTCGAGATCTTCACCTCCCGGGCGCACTCGGCGGGCCCGAGCGAGGACTGGCTGACCTTCGTCCGTTCCTCCCGGGCCCGTACGAAGATCCGTCAGTGGCACGCGCGGGAGCGGCGGGAGGACGCCATCGTCGCCGGCCGGGACGCGATCGCCCGGATGATGCGCCGCCACGGCCTGCCGCTGACCCGCCTGATGAGCGGCGACACGCTGCCCAGCCTGGCCAGGGACCTGCGCTACCAGGACGTCTCCGCGCTGTACGCCGCGATCGGTGAGAAGACCATCAGCGCCCAGCACGTGGTGGGCCGCCTGCTGGCCGCGCTGGGCGGGCCGGAGGGCGCGGCCGAGGACGTCGCCGAGACCGCGCTGCCCACCCGCGCCCTGCAACGGACGGCCGGCGACCCGGGGGTGATCGTCAACGGCGCCGAGGACGTGTGGTCGAAGCTCGCCCACTGCTGCACACCGATGCCCGGGGACGCGATCGCCGGGTTCGTCACCCGGGGCAAGGGCGTCTCGGTCCACCGCCAGGACTGCCCGAATCTGGCTACTTTGTGTAATAGTTCTCGTGACCGGACGGTGCCGGTCGAGTGGGCCGCCTCCTCGGGGTCGGTGTTCCTCGTCGTCATCCAGGTCGAGGCGACCGACCGCACGCGTCTGCTCTCCGACGTCACCCGGGTGTTGACCAACCACCATGTCAACATCCTCTCGGCGTCGGTGACGACGACCAAGGACC
Organism: Protofrankia sp. CiP1_Cm_nod2; assembly: GCF_920664355.1. Classification (NCBI taxonomy): domain Bacteria; kingdom Bacillati; phylum Actinomycetota; class Actinomycetes; order Frankiales; family Frankiaceae; genus Protofrankia; species Protofrankia sp. CiP1_Cm_nod2. Next base: position 16,459 of record NZ_CAKKTL010000082.1, on the reverse strand, counting down.
AGCACGCGGTCAGCCGGTTCACCTTCGAGATGGGGGACACCAAGCATCTCGGCCACATCCGGGACGCCGTGCGCTCGATCGACGGTGTGCACGACTGTTACCGGATCGCCTCCGGGGCGAGGTGCTGACCATGCTGGTGCGGTGGGGGGATCCGGCGGTTCCCGGCGGGAGGGGCCGCCGGCCGGGTCCGCGTCGTCGATGTCGCCGTGACGGGGGGCTGTCACCGGCGGACGGCGGGGGCACGGAGCTGTTCCGCGCCGGGGCGCACCGAGGCACCGGGACGTATCGAGGGGGAGCACTATGGACGCTGAGATCGTAGGTGCCGGGATGCAGGGCGCGGCGCTGCCCGCGCGGATGGACCGATCCAGCGGGGGGCAGGCCGGCGGTGGGGAGGACGCCTCACGGACCCTCGCGGCCGCCTGGCTGGCCGGCAGCCGGCTGGCCCACCTCGCCCGCCGGGTGGCGGCGGCCCGAAGTTCGCCCCCGGAGCCACTCGTACCACCCGTCCTGCGGGGGATCATCGACAGGCACTGCCAGCACCATCCCAAGGCCGACGTCGCTCTCATCGTCCGCGCCTACGAGGTCGCCAACCGCCAGCACGCCGGCCAGATGCGGCACAGCGGCGATCCGTACATCACCCATCCGCTGGCGGTCACCGACATCCTCGCCGAGCTCGGGGTGGACACCACCACCGTCGTCGCGGCCCTCCTGCACGACACGGTCGAGGACACCGGCTACACCCTGGAGGCCGTCACGGCGGACTTCGGCCCGGAGGTCGCCAACCTCGTCGACGGGGTGACCAAGCTCGACAAGATGCGTTTCGGGGACGCGGCCGAGGCCGAGACGCTGCGGAAACTGATCGTCGCGCTGGCCAGGGACTACCGGGTCCTGCTCATCAAGATCGCCGACCGGCTGCACAACATGCGGACCCTCGGCTTCAAGTCCCCGCCCAAGCAGGCGCGCATCGCCCGGGTGACGCTGGAGATCCTCGCGCCGCTGGCGCACCGGCTCGGCGTGAACGTCATCAAGCGGGAGTTGGAGGACCGGTCGTTCGCCGTCCTGTATCCCGACGAGTACACCCGGATCCAGGCGGTGGTCGACACCTTCACGGCCGCGGAGGGTGAGTCCGGCCAGCTCGCCTCGGTCGTCGACAAGCTTGCCAGCGGCCTGGCCGAGGCGCGCATCGACGCCAGGGTCTCGGCCCGCACCAGCCACCTCTTCTCGATCTACAAGCGGGCCCAGGAGCGCGGCTTCGAGGCACGGGACTACAACGACATCGCCCGCGTCCTGATTCTCGTCGATTCAATCACCGATTGTTACGAGGCGCTCGGGGAAGTACACGCCCTGTGGCGACCGGCGCCGGGGCGGCTGCGCGACTTCGTGGCCACGCCCAAGTTCAACATGTACCAGTCGCTGCACACCACCGTCATGGACCCGGCCGGCAAGCCCGTCGACATCCAGATCCGTACGGACGCGATGCACCGGCTCGCCGAGACCGGGATCATCGCCCGGCCGGTCGGGCCGTCCGCGGACGGCGCCCGGCTGGAGGGCCTGGCCTGGCTGCACAGCCTGCTCGACTGGGAGGGCGACGCCAAGGATCCCGGCGAGTTCCTGGAGTCGCTGTCGGCGGACCTCGACTCCGACGAGGTGCTCATCTTCACCCCCAAGGGGCGGATCATCGCGCTGCCGGCGCGGTCCACGCCGGTCGACCTCGCCTACGCCGTCCACACCGAACTCGGGCACCGGGCCATCGGCGCGCGGGTCAACGGCCGGCTGGTCCCGCTGCACACCCGGCTGCGCAACGGCGACGTGGTGGAGATCCTGCGCTCGGGGCTGCCGGACGCCGGCCCCTCCGAGGACTGGCTGGATTTCGTCAAGACCTCCCGGGCCCGGGTACGGATCCGCCGTGGGCTGACCAGGCAGCGGCGGGAGACCAGCGGCCAGCAGCCGGATCCCGGACACCCCGCTGACCGGCAGCCGGGACACCCGGATGCCCGCCAGGACGATACCCGGGATCCTGGCCCGCTCCCCCCCGGCAGCCAGCATCCGGACACCGGCACCGGCATCGGCACCGGCGGTGACATCAACAGTGATGACAGTGACTGTGATCACAGTGACAGTGACGGCAGTGACAGTGATGCCGGCAGCGGCGTCGGCGCCGCCCCCAGGGCCGGCACCGGCACCGCCCCGGAAGCCTCCGACCGGCCCGCGGCCACGGCCCCGTGGCCCGCGGCCCCGTGGCCCGTGGCCGCCGCCGTCGGCCCCGCCGCCCCACCATCCCCGGCGGGCCTGGTGAGCCCGCCCGTTCCGGCGGCTCTGCCCACACCGGCACCCACACCGGCGCAGGCGCCGGATCCGGGGGCGCGCAAGGCCCACAGCAGGCGGAGCCGGCGGCGGTCACGGGACATGGACGAGGCCCTCACCTGGGCGGGGACGGCCGCCATCGACGGCCGCAGCGGTGTCCCGGTCCGTCCCGCCCGCTGTTGTCTCCCACTGCCCGGGGACGACGTCGTCGGGTTCACCAGCACGCACAGCCCCGCCGTGTCCGTGCACCGGTTGCGGTGCGTGAACGCCGCGAGCGACCGCCATCGGGTCGCGGTGACGTCCTGGCTCCCGTCGGCCGAGGGCACCTTCCCCGCCGAGATCGCGGTCGAGGCGTTCGACCGCCACGGGCTGCTCGCGGACATCACCGAAATGCTCTCGGATGTGTCGGCCACGGTCCGTTCCGCCTCCTCGATCACCTCCGAGGACCGGGTGGCCCGGGCCCGTTTCACCGTCGAGGTCGCCGGCCCGGCACAGCTGGACGCGCTGCTCGCGGCCGTACGGACGGTCGGCGGCGTCTACGACTGCTACCGTGCCGGCACCAGGCCGGGCTGATCCCCGTCCGCCTGGCGCGCCACCCGCGTGCCGCCCGATACGCCACCGGTGGCCGGCGGGAGCCCGTTCCCACCGGTCACCGGCGTTCAGACCAGAACCCGCAGCTGCTCGTCGAGGTCACGTACCGCCTGGATGCCGCGCCAGGGCGACAGGTGATCACGGATGTGCAGGATGCGGGTCAGGCCGAGCGAGAAGTCCGTCTGCGCCACGATCGCCAGGGCGTCAGCGGCGAACTGGCAGGCCTGTTCGATCTCCCGTTGCTGAATGTGCACCTCGGCGACGGCGCTCAGCAGCAGGGAACGCTTCTTGGTGGTGGTCGGGCTGGTCGTCCGCAGCCCCTCGAGGGCGGTCGCGCGGGCCGCGTCCGGGCGGCGCAGCCGGGTGAAGGTGGTGACCCGCATCCCGTCGAGGCGGGAACGGTCGAAGAACTGCGTCCACACCCGGTCGTCGGCCGGGGTGGCCTGCTCGAAGGCGTCGACGGCGCGGTCGAGCGCGCGCAGCGCCGCGTCGCGGTCCCCCTGGTGGGCCTGCTCCTCGGCCTCCCGGGCGGCCAGCCAGGCGCAGGTCATCGGGCTGCCGCCGTGCGCGGCGTGACGCTGGGCCTCGGCGAGCAGCGCACAGGCCTTGTCCGGCCGTCCGTTCATACTCGACTGGAAGCTTTCGTAGCCGAGCACGCATGCCAGCAGGGCGTCGTCGCCGGTCTCCTGGGCGACCTCGGCCGCGACGCGGTAGTAGGCGCGGGCGTCGGCGCTGTTGCGCATGTCGAAGGCGAGCCAGCCGGCCAGCGCGGCGGTCTCACCGGCGGTGACAGCCAGCGCCTGGCGCACCGCCGAGCGTGGCGCGGCCTCCAGTAGACGGCTGAGGGCGGCCAGCTGCGCGGTCACCCGTTCCATCAGCCGGTGGGCCGGTACCCGCTCCTCCAGCCCGAACAGGCCGGCGGTGCGGGCGGAGAGACTGCCGACGACCGACGGGGTGGCCACGGCCTGCTGCCGTAATGCCACGGAAAGTCGCTCCCATGGCGGCCGGGTGTCAGGCGACACGGTCGTGGCGTCCTCGGCCGCCGCGACCAGCCGGAGGAAGGGGCGCTGTTCCGCGCCCGGCCGCGACGGCCCGGACAGGTGCGCCGGCCTGGGCCCGGCCGCGATGTCACCGACAGTACCGACGATGTCGGCGGTGCTGGTAGTACCGGCGGTGTGGGCGGTGTCGTTCTCGATGAACCCGAGTTCCCCGGATGTTCGCTGAAAGAGAGCTCCCAGCAGCCGTTGGTAACGAAGACTGGGCTTCTTGTCGCCTTTCTCCCACTTGCAGACCATGTTGCCGGTGACGCCGGCCTCACGCCCTTCGCGGCTGGCGGCGAAGTCACGCAGCTCCATGGCCAGTTGTTCCTGCGACCAGCCCCGTTCCTCCCGGCAGTTTCGCAGCCGGATGTTGGGGGTGCGTACGGACGGACGGGAAACGGCAGTCGTAAGGGCACTGCTCGCCGGAGTCATCGTCTGCCTTTCGCCGTCCATCAGCCCCCGTATGGCCCCCCGGTAAAAGAGTTTATCCATGGCCTTATGGCCGCTGGTCGCCGCCCTCCCACCGCCTGTGGCAGCCGCCGGCCGCTGCCCCGCGTCCCGCCGCCATGCCTTGTGCGGTAATGACCTGGTTGTACGGCAGCCGGACGGCGGCAGCACGCCGTTCCGTCCGGCCTCCGGGCGGCGCCCTTCGCGCGGCTGGACGGCTCCGGTCCCGCGGCCCGGCCCGTGCGTTCCAGAATCATTTCCCGGCAATTTTGTTATCGGCGACACAGTTGACGACATGGTTGATGGCACGTCAGCGCCCCGCCGGCCGCCGTTTACTGAATGTGCGTACATGGCGGAGCGCGGATGGCAGGGCGCGGGCACCGGAGAACAGCACCCGGCCGCCCGTCGGCGCGCGGTGGGAAGCGCACCGGCCGGCACCGGTACACATGCATGTGGATTCCCGCACATGCGGTGATGCCGGGTGCTGTCGGTCACATTCGCAGGCGGGAAATGGATGCTTCCGAGCGCGCTCGGTGAGCTCCGGTGACGGCCTGCGGCAGGCAGCCCGTAGAGTCTGTCCTGTGCGTGCAGGCCTCTTCGATGACGCTTCACCGTCCCCGGCGAATCGCCGTCCGTTACGAGCCTGGCAGGAGGCCGCCCTGGCCACCTACCGGACCCGGGCGGGCTCCGGCGCACGCGACTTCCTGGCCGTCGCCACCCCGGGCGCGGGCAAGACGACCTTCGCGCTGCGCGTCGCGTCCGACCTGCTGCACGACGGCGTGGTGCGCGCGGTCACGGTGGTGGCGCCGACCGAGCACCTGAAACGGCAGTGGGCCGACGCGGCGGCGGAGGTCGGCATCTCCCTCGACCCGGCCTTCCGCAACACCGCCGGGGCCACCTCCTCGGACTACACCGGCGTGGTGCTCACCTACGCCCAGGTGGCAGCGCATCCCGCGCTGCACCGGCTGCGCTGCGAACGCCGCCGCACCCTGGTGATCCTCGACGAGATCCACCATGCCGGCGACGCCCTGTCCTGGGGTGACGCCGTCCGGGAGGCGTTCACCCCCGCGACCCGGCGCCTCGCGCTCACCGGCACCCCCTTCCGCTCGGACGTCAACCCCATCCCGTTCGTCACCTACCTGCCCGGGCCGGACGGAGTGACGCGCAGCGTCGCCGACTCCTCCTACGGCTACGCCGACGCGCTGCGTGACGCGGTGGTGCGCCCGGTGCTGTTCCTGGCCTACTCCGGGGAGATGACCTGGCGGACGAGCGCCGGGCACGAGCTGTCCGCCCGGCTCGGCGAGCCGCTGAACAACGAGCAGACCGCCGCGGCGTGGCGCACCGCCCTCGACGCCCGCGGCAACTGGATCCCCGCCGTCCTCGCCGCCGCCGACACCCGGCTGTCCCAGATCCAGGCCGGTGGGATGGCGGACGCCGGCGGGCTGGTGATCGCCAGCGATCACGCCAGCGCCCGCGCCTACGCCGGGATCCTGCGCCGGGTCAGCGGCACCGAGCCGGTGGTGGTGCTCTCCGACGACCCCACCGCCAGCTCGAAGATCGCGAATTTCCGGGAGTCGCGGCAACGGTGGATGGTCGCCGTCCGGATGGTCAGCGAAGGCGTGGACGTCCCACGTCTGGCCGTCGGGGTCTACGCCACCTCCGTGGCCACCCCGCTGTTCTTCGCCCAGGCCGTCGGCCGGTTCGTCCGCGGCCGGGGCCGGGCGGAAACCGCCTCCGTCTTCCTGCCCAGCGTTCCGACGCTGCTCGCGCTCGCCGGCGAGATGGAGGTCCAGCGTGACCACGCGCTGGACAAGCCCCTGCGCGAACCGGACGCCTTCGACGACGCCGCCCTGCGCGAGGCCAACCGGCGCCGGGACGTCCCCGACCTGCCCGAACGGTCCTTCACCGCGCTGGGCTCCTCGGCGCATCTCGACCGGGTCATCTTCGACGGCGGCGAGTTCGGCACCCAGGCCGCCGCCGGCTCCGCCGAGGAGGAGGACTTCCTCGGGCTGCCCGGCCTGCTCGAGCCCGACCAGGTCGCCGTCCTGCTCAAACAGCGGGAAGCCGCCCAGCTCGCTGCCCGGCGCCGGCAGGAGCGCACCGAGGGCCGCCAGGACCCCGCCGGCCGCCCCGCCCCGGGCGCCTCCGGACAGACGGTCCCGGCGGCCCGCGCCGCCGAGGCGGACAGCCCGGCCGCGCAGGCCACGGACAACCGTCCGACCCACGAGGTGATCGCCGAACTCCGCCGGGAGCTCAACCGGCTGGTCGCGGCCCACCACCACCGCACCGGCCGCCCGCACGGGGCGATCCACGGCGAGCTGCGACGGACCTGCGGCGGCCCGGCAACCGGCCAGGCCACCGCCGCCCAGCTACGCGCCCGCATCGACACCGTCCGCCGTTGGGGGCCCCCCGGATAGCGG
>NZ_CAKKTL010000082.1:3850-9286 GCF_920664355.1 Protofrankia sp. CiP1_Cm_nod2 | reverse complement strand
AGGTTTTGGGGGGTCAGTACCTCGGGTGCCTTCGGCGTCACCCCAGATGGGGGTAAGGACCCGTCGATCAATAACTGCGGTTCTCGATCGAGAGAGGCTGCTGTCAGCCCCGCAACAAGACCGACATCAACAACCGGAGTTATTTTCCGGCAGCTCCTGAGCCGGGCGGCTTGCGGATCAGGCGCCCTGGGTGATGGTGAGGGTGAGGATCTGGGGCTTGCTCGCGGGGGCGCCGTCGGGGGCGCCGCCTTCGACTCCGGGGGTGGTGAGGGCGTCGAGGACGGACAGGCCCTCGGTCACCTTCCCGACGACCGTGTAGTTGGTGGCCAGTGCCTGCACGCCGTCCTTGTTCGGGTCCTGGTAGTTGATGAAGAACTGGCTGCCGTTGGTGTTGGGGCCCCCGTTGGCCATGGCGATGACGCCGCGGGTGTATGTGGCGCCGTCGGTGTTCTCGTTGGCGTAGGTGAAGCCCGGGCCGCCCATACCGGTGCCCTGCGGATCCCCGCACTGGAGCACGAAGATGTTCCGGGTGGTTTCGCGGTGGCAGGAGGTGTTGTCGAAGTACTTGGCGTTCGCCAGCGTGAGCAGGGCGCGGACGGTGCAGGGCGCCTTTGCCGCGTCCAGCGCGGCCTTGATCGTCCCCTTGTTCGTGGTGATGGTCATCGTGGCGGGGGAGCGGCTCACCGTGCCGGCTGCCGCGGGCAGGCTGACCGGTCTGGACGGCTCCTGTTCGTCCGAGGTGTAGATGCAGGGGCCGACCTGTGTGGTGGCGGCCGGAGCTGCCGCGGGCGATGCGGCTGCCGCGGGTGGCTCCGTCGCGGGCGATACCGCCGAAGATGACAGGGATGCGGTGTCGTCGTCGCCGGTGAGCAGCAGCGCCGCGGTGATGCCGCCGGTCAGCAGGATCAGGGCGCCCACGCAGACAACAGCGGTCACCCTGCGCTGTCGGCGCCGCGCGGCGGTCCGGCGTGCGGCCTGCCGGGCGGCCTTGCCCACGGCGAGATCGCGCTGTCGGCGCGTCCTGGACGTCACCACCTGTCGGCCTCCCTGTCCATCGTCACGAGGTGGGCGGAATCGTTCCGCCGCCGGCGAGCGTACGGTCAAGGGAAGTGTAGGTAGTCACGGTCCGCCCGCTGCCGCCGCACCGGTATCGTGCCGGGCCCGGCTGTGCGAAAGCTGTGCGTAACCTTCAGATGGCATTAACTGTCATGATCCGGATATTGCCGGATGTTGTCGGATATCGTCAGGGTTCGGAGTGCGGCTGTCCCGCTCGTGGTTGCCGCACCGCCGTGGCATCGCCGCGGGTGGGATTCGGGTGGGGCCGAGGGCTGTGACCGGGGCGGCCGTGCGTTGCCGCGGGCTGTCGCGCCCGCTCCTGACCCGGCCCGCGGTAGCGGGATATCACCGTGCGTGAGGCGCCCGATGCTGGTCTCGGTCAGGTCAGCGGGGCCGGCGCAGTCAGCGGGCCGCGGTGACGCCGTCGTGCTTTCGTGATGGCCGTACCGTGTGCTGGCGCCGGGGTGGTTCGGGCCGGCGCGGTGTGTCCGTCGTCGCTTCCGCTATCGCTGTCCGGGGGATGCCCGGCGGGGCGTCCGGCCTGTTGGTCAGGCACGCGGCGGTGGCCACCGCGAGCTGTGACTCGCGTTGCGCCGCGTCGAGCAGCTCGGCCAGGTTGATGTTGGTCGGAGTACGCAGCGCCCTGCGATGGAGGATCATCCGCCGTTCGGTGACAAGCAGCCAGTCCTCCAGGACACGGCGCCGAGGCAGCAGCGCCAACCGTGCCCGTTGCGCGATCCGAGCGCGCGGCCGGTGTGTCATGGCGATCCATTTCTTCTGTCCGCCTTGGGCCTTGCATCTTGAATATCGAATCTTGAATATCGAATTCTGTCAGAATCGTGAAAAAGGGGGGCGGACGGTCGTCGTGGCAGTCGTTTCCGTGGCTGTCCGCCGTGCTCGCCGCCCTGCTGCGCCCGCCCTTCCGCACTCGTCGTCCATGTTCGTGCCGTCGATCAGGAATCATATTATCGATCAGGGCGGGGTGGTCGGCCGTCCGGCCGGTGCGCCGGTCGGGCCCCGGGGTGCTGGCAGGCCCCGCGGCCGGATTCTGTACGTGGCCGGCCGCTCCCTTCAGGTGGCGGGGGAGCCCGTATGCGGATCCTGATTTCCGGCCGGCCTGTCCGTGTATGCGACCGGGTTGTTCACGCTGCCGGTAACCATTGGACCAGCCACCCTTTCCTGTGCGATACCTGTACCGCCGAAGGTGGCAACGGTGATCATCCAGAAATCATCATCTGTGAGGAGTGCGCGGTGTCGGATATTGTGCTGGCCCTGGTGGCCGAGCTCGTCAGCGCGGCGGTCATCGTGCTGGTCTCGTCGCTGTTCCGGCGGTGGCTCAGGCCGGGTGTCCGGACGGCCTGAGCCTGTCGCCCACCGGCTGTCCCGGATCTTTCCGCCCGAAGGGCTCGGCGGGATCCGCCTGTCCGCCCGCCGTCTCCGCGGGTCGTCGTCAATGGCTGACAGGCACCGGCGACGGCTGACAGGCATCGACGACGACCGACGGTCACCGGCTTCCGGCCGGCCATGGAGCCGGTGACCGTCGGCGGCCTGCTGTCGGGCGTGGCCGCGATCGGCGGCTGCCGTCGGCCCGTGTCCGCCGTCTTCCGGGGTGTCACGTCTCCGCGCCATGCCCTGATTTATCCTGACCTGCAGCTTTTTCCGGGGCCGCGGTGGCCGTGGCGTGGCTGTGCTGGGCGTGGCTGTGCTGGGCGATGTAGGCACCGGCCCCGATCGCCGCCGCGACCGGCCATTCGACGAGTTCGGTGACGGCGAGCACGCCCAGGCCCATGTAGAAGGCGGTCTGGGCTGGTGACGGCAGCCTGACCGGGCCCACTTTCATGCTTGTGCCCGGGGCGCGCGGGATCTCGATGCGGGCCGTGGCGAACGGCGTCCGCAGTGTGGCGGTGTGGGGCCTTCGTGCTTCGCCCTCTTCGCCCGCTCCCGCCCGCCCGCTCTCGTGGCCGGCCTCGCCGCGGGCCCGGCCGGCGCCGGTGGCCTCGTCCGTCCGGCCGGCTCGCGGCTGTTCCGTCCCCGGCCGTTCCGCCGGGGTTCCGGTTCCGTCGCCCGTGTCCGGCCTGTCCTGGTATTCCTCCGCCTGCCTGGCCTCTTCTTTTTCTTCGTCTCGTACGTGATTGTGTGTCTTGGGGGACATCGAGCCTCCCTCCGCTATGATGTCACCCTCCCCAGAGGCAAACCCCGGGTAAACAAAAGATCTCGTCCTGGATAAAATTTCGCCTCGGGTAAAAAGATCCTGGGCCCGGTTCCGGAGATTTTTCGGCGGGGCTGGGGTGGCTGCCGACGTTTCGTCCCGCTTCTGGTATTTCGTTCCTCCTGCGACGACGGTGTCTTGTCGCGATATTCGTCCGGCGACGATGTGCGCGTGTTTCTGACGGTTCTTCTCGTTCGTCCGATGGCCGAGTCCGCCCGGCGGCCTTTCCCGGCGGTTCGGCGATGGCGGACGCACTCCCCGCGACGGCGGGCGCGGGCCATCCGATGGGCCGCCCGCCGGTTAGGCGGTGCCGGCCACCGGGTACCGGCTGTCGAGTGGGGTACCCGCGGGGCCACAGCCGTGGGGGGACGCGGCGCCGGCCATGACGTGCGCTGTCAGGCCACGGTCCGCGCGTCGGCCATGGCCTGACGGCCGATCGGATGTCGTAATCGGATGTCGCATCGGGCGCCGTCCGGGTGTGGCTCGGATGGCATGGCGTCCGCTGGTCGATGCCGCCCCGTCGATGATCGACGGGATCGGGTTGAGCGCGATCGACGGGATCGGTGAGGAGGTCCGCCGATGCGGCTGCCGGATCCCCGCTCGGGTGCGCGGCGTGCCCTGGCCGGAGGACGTCTCCTGTGCGACGCGGGACTGATGCTGCTGGCCGGGCCGCTGCTGGAGCGGATGCCGCTGCTGGAGCGGATGGAGCCCTCCGCCGCGGACCAGTCCGACCACCGGCCTGACCAGGCCGGTCACACCGGTCATGTCGCTCATGTCGGTCGGGCGGGGCGGGCCGCCGGCCGGCTGGCCCGCCCCGGCGGCGACGGGGGCGCCTGTCTCAGGGTGGCCAGCCTGCGGGTGCGCGGCATCGGCGGGCTGTCGCACCCGTCGCGTCGGCGGCTGGTGGAACAGGAGCTGGAACGCCGTCCCGGAGTGCGGTGGGCCCGGGTCAACGCGCCGCTGGGACGGCTCCTGGTTGGCCTGACCGAGCCGTATCCGCGGATGGGTGAGCTGGCCGTGGCCGCCGAGCGTGCCGTTCGCGCCATCCGCGGCGAGCCGGCCGAGCAGCGGGCTGAGCAGGAGACCGCCGGGGATCAGAGCGCCGGGGATCAGAGCGCCGGGGATCGGACCGACGAGGACCAGGGCACGGTGGGCGTGGGTCAGCCGTCCAGGGCCGCCGACCCGCCGGACGCGGTGGCCGTGGTGCTGCGCGCGGCCGCCGCGCTCGCCGCGGACGGGATCGCCCTCACCGTGGCGTCAGTGGGCCGCGCCGCCCGCTGGACGCCGTTGCCGGCGGAGCTCGCCGCGCTGGTCATGGCCGTCGACACCCAGCCGCGGCTGCGCGCGGTCGTGGAGCGGACGATCGGGCCGCAGCGGGCGGACATCGTCCTGGCGGTGGCCAACGCCGCCGCGCTGGGGCTGGCCGGCAGCCACAGCGGTCTCGGTCTGGACGCCGCCCACCGGGTGCACGCCCTCGCCGCCGCCCGGGCCCGCCGGGACGCCTTCGCCGGCTCCGAGCTGCTGGGGGACCCCGACCGGGCCGGCGCCGGGCCGGTGGCCCGCAAGCGGCCCGGGCCGGTGCCGGCCGGCCCGGCGGAACGCTACGCGGACGCCGCCGGGGCGGGTCTGCTGGCGGTCTTCGGTGCCACGGCCGCGCTGACCGGCGGCCCGCGGCGGGCCACCGCCGCCGCGCTGGCCATGCTCCCGCGCCCGGCTGGTCTTGGCCGGGAGGGCTTCTGCGACCAGCTCACCGTCGTCCTGGCGCGCCGGGGAGCGCAGGTGATGAGCCCCGGGGCGCTGCGGCTGCTGGACCGGGTCGACACGGTCGTGCTCGACTCCGACGTGCTGGTCGGCACGGCGTTCACCCTCGGTGAGGTCATCCCACTGGCCGGTGCCGACGCGAGCAAGGTCGCCGTCCGGGCGTACGCGCTGTTCCAGCCGGCCGATCCGACGGCGACGGCCCAGGCGGACGGCTGGACGCTCGCACCGATCGAACGGCTGCTCGGCGACGACGGCAGGCTCGGCGACGACGGCAGGCCCGGTGACGACGGCAGGCCCGGTGACGACGGCAGGCCCGGTGACGACGGCAGGACCGGTGACGACGGCAGGACCGGTGAGAGCCGGCGTGACGAGGGCCGGCGTGACGAGGGCCGGCGTGACGAGGGCCGGCG
>NZ_CAKKTL010000082.1:0-3510 GCF_920664355.1 Protofrankia sp. CiP1_Cm_nod2 | reverse complement strand
GGGCCGGCGCGGTGAGAGCCGGCGCGGTGAGAGCCGGCGCGGCGAGGGCCGGCGTGATGAGAGCCGGCGCGGCGAGGACTCGGGCCGGGCGCAGTGGCGGCGGCTGCGGGCGGCGGGGGCGCACACGATCCTCGGCCTCGCCCGGGGCACGGCGGTGACGGCGGTGGTGACGGCCGTGCCCGAGCGGGCCGAGGGCGCCGAGGCGCTGCTGGCCTCCTGCCGGCGCAGCGGGCTGACGGTACGGGTGGCCGGCGGTGACGCCTGCCCGGGTGACGGCTTCGGGTTCCCGGTGATCCCGGGCGGGCGCCGTCTGCCGGCCGCCGTCGGTGACCTGCGGGCGGCGGGCGGCGGGGTGCTGGTCGTCTCGCACCGGCGTCCCGCGGTGGGCGGCGCCGACTGCGGGGTGGGAGTCGACGGCCCCGACGGCGCGCCGGCCTGGGGCGCCGACGTCCTCGTCGGGACGGACCTGCGAGCCGCCGCGATGTTGGTGGAGGCGGCCGCCGTGGCGGCCCGGGTGAGCCGGCACGCGGTGCGGCTCGCCCAGATCGGCTCCGGCGCCGGCGCGCTGGTCGCGCTGACCGGTGTCGGCCCACGGCTGCTCTCCCGGGCGATGCTCATGGTGCACGGGGCCGCTGCCCTCGCGTTCGGTTACGGCGTCTGGGCGGCCCGCGAGCTCGGCCGGCGCCCGTCGCCGCCGGGCATTGCGCGTACGCCCTGGCATGTGCTCTCGACGCGGCGTGTCCTTGCCGGGCTGGGCAGCTCACCGGACGGCCTGACCAGCGCGCAGGCCGCGTCGCGGCGTGCCGCCGACCCCTCGCTGGGCCCCTCGCTGGGCCCCTCGCTGGGCCCCTCGCTGGGCCTCCCGGTGGGCGAGGCCGCCCCCGGCCCGCTCGCCGCGCTCGCCCGGGAGCTGGCAAGCCCGCTGACCCCGGTCCTGCTGGGCGGGGCGGCGCTGTCGGCTGCCAGCGGCTCGGTGCTGGACGCGGGCCTGGTGGTCAGCGTGGCCGTCATGTCGGCGCTGGTGGGCGCGGTGCAGCGGCGGCGGGCCGACCGCGCGCTCGCCCAGCTGTTCGCCTGGTCCGCGCTGCGGGCCCGGGCGCGCCGGGACGGTGCCGACGTCGAGCTCACCGCGCGGGAACTGGTCCCCGGCGACGTGATCTCGATCGGGCCGGGGGATGTCGTCCCCGCCGACGCCCGGCTGCTGTCGGCGACCAGCCTGGAGGTCGACGAGTCGTCGCTGACCGGGGAGTCCCTGCCGGTGACGAAGTCGCCGCGTCCGGTCGCCGCCAGCTATGTCGCGGAGCGCACCTCGATGGTGTACGAGGGAACCACCGTGGTCGCGGGCGCCGCGACGGCCGCCGTCGTGGCGACGGGCCCGGCCACCGAGGCGGGCCGTGGCATGGCCACGGCCGCCGGCCCGGCCAAGGCTGTCGGTGTCGAGGCCCGGCTGGCCGCGATCACCGAGTTCACCGCGCCGGTGGCGCTCGGCGCGGCCGCGGTCCTGCTCGCCTCCGGGCTCGTCCGTGGCCGGCCCGCCGGCGACACGCTGAGCGCGGGTGTGGCGCTCGCCGTCGCCGCGGTGCCCGAGGGCCTGCCGTTCCTGGCCACGGCCGCGCAGCTGTCCGCGGCCCGGCGGCTGTCCGGCCGCGGCGCGCTGGTGCGCAACCCGCGGACCATCGAAACGCTCGGACGGGTGGACGTGCTGTGCTTCGACAAGACCGGCACGCTCACCAGAGGCCGGATCCGGCTCGGCATGGTGTCGGACGGCAGCCACACCGCCGCCGTCGGCGAGCTGACGAAACGGCAGCGCCGGGTGGTCGCCGCCGGCCTGCGCGCCACCCCGGCGCGGGTCGACGGGCGCAAGCTGTCCCATCCCACCGACCGGGCGGTGACCAAGGGCGCGGCAGCCGCGGACATCGACCGTGACCACGGCCTGGGCTCCTGGTCGGAGCTGGTCTCGCTGCCGTTCGAGCCGGGCCGCTCCTACCACGCGTCCCTCGGGCTCTCCCCCGGGACGCCCCGGAGGACCTCCCAGGGGACGCCTGCCGGCGGCACCGGCGGCACCGGCGGCGCCGTGCTGCTCAGCGTCAAGGGCGCGCCCGAGACGCTGCTGCCCCGCTGTACCCGCTGGCGGACCGCCCGGGGCGACGTGCCGCTGGACGGGCGTGGCCGGGCGGGCCTGGCCCGCGAGCACGTCGCGCTGGGCCGGCGGGGATACCGGGTGCTCGCCGTCGCCGAACGCGCGATGCCCGATCACAGCCGGCAGGTGTCGGACGACGACCTCGACGCTCTGACCTTCCTGGGTTTTCTCGGTCTGTCGGATCCGGTCCGCTCCGGCGCCGGGCCGTCCCTGGTCCAGCTGCACGACGCTGGCGTGCAGACCGTGATGATCACCGGTGACCACCCGGCCACCGCGCAGACGATCGCCACCGAGCTGGGGGTCCTCGACGGCGGCCGGATGATGACCGGCATGGAGATCGACGCGCTGGACGACGACGCGCTCGACGCGCTGCTGCCCGAGGTGACGGTGGTCGCCCGCGGCACCCCGGCGCACAAGGTCCGCGTGGTGGAGTCGTACCAGCGGCTGGGCAAGGTGGTCGCGATGACCGGCGACGGCGCCAACGACGCGCCCGCGATCCGGCTCGCCGACGTGGGGATCGCGCTGGGCCGACGGGGCACCCCGGCCGCCCGGGCCGCCGCCGACGTGGTGGTCGTCGACGACCGGCTGGAGACGATCCTCGACGTCCTGGTCGAGGGCCGGTCGATGTGGGCCTCGGTGCGCCAGGCGCTGGGCATCCTGGTGGGCGGCAACCTCGGCGAGATCGCCTTCACCCTGCTCGGCGCGGTCGCCACCGGTACCTCCCCGCTGTCGGCCCGGCAGCTGCTGCTGGTCAACCTGCTCACCGACCTCGCCCCCGGGCTCGCCATCGCCCTGCGCCAGCCGGATCCCGGCCGGGCCGGCGAGCTGCTCGGGGAGGGGCCGGAGAGATCGCTGGGCCGCGCGCTGCTGCGGGAGGTCGCGGTGCGCGCGGTGGCGACCACCGCGGCCGCCACCGGCGCATGGATCGTCGCCCGTCCCACCGGCCGGCGCCGGCACGCCGACACCGTCGGGCTGGTGGCGCTGGTCGGGGCGCAGCTCGGCCAGACACTGCTGGTCGGCGGGCGTTCCCGGTCGGTGCTGCTGAGCAGCCTGGGGTCGGTGGTGGCGCTGGTTATGGTCGTCCAGACGCCCGGGCTGAGCCGGTTCTTCGGCTGCACCCCGCTCGGACCCTCCGGCTGGGCCGTCGCCATCGGCGCCTCGGCCGCCGGAACCCTGCTCTCGATGACGCTGGAGCCGCTCGCGGCCCGTTTCGTCCCTCCCGAGGGCTCATCCCTCCCGACGGGCTGAATGTTCCTCCCGACAGGTTGGACGGCCCGCCCGGCGTTGAAAACCGTTGCCGGGGATGACGCGCCCCCTCTTGAGACTGCCGGCACGCGGACGGCAGACCCTGGGCTCACCGGCGGGGCCGG
>NZ_CAKKTL010000081.1:21049-21850 GCF_920664355.1 Protofrankia sp. CiP1_Cm_nod2 | reverse complement strand
CCCGACGCGCGGCCCGCCGGCCCGTCCGGTCCGCCGGCGGCCGGCGGTGACGCCCTCCGTCCCGCGTCCCGCGTACGGGACGACGATCCGGGCGACGGCGGCCCGGGCGACGGCGGCCCGGACACCGCCGGGGCCGGACCATCGGCTGTCGGCGCCGGGACCGGTTCCGTTCCGCCCGCGCGTGCGGGCACGCGGTCATCGGGCCAGCGGGACGACCACCAGCCGAATGATCACCAGTGGGACGATCGCCAGCAGGACGATCATCGGAGGGACGATCATCAGCGGGACGAGTGGCTGCTGGAGAAGGCGGCGCTCACGGCCCGGCTGGCCACCGCCGAGCGGCAGGCGGCCGAGTCCGAACAGCGGGTCACCGCCGCCGAGGGGCAGGCCGCTGTCGCCGGTCACCGGGTGTGGATGCTCGAGGAGGCCCTCGCCCGGGCCGAGGAGCCGGGCGAGCCCGACGACGCGGTGCCGTCGGACGCCGAGAACGTCCAGGCGCTCGCGGCCGAGGCCGTGCGGCTGCGCAGGCAGCTCGCCGAGGCCGAGGAGCGCTCCGCGAAGTTCTCCTCCCGGCTGGCGATGGCGCGTACCGAGGCCGAGGAGGCCCAGCGCCAGGTCGCGACCCTGACGACGAGGCTTGATCGCCACCAGGCCGAGTGGGCCGCCGAGAAGGTCCGGCTGCTCGCCCAGATGAGTGGCGGCGAACAGGCCTCGGCCGTGTCCGAGCACACACGCACCGCCCGCGTCGAACTGGATCTCCCGGATCCCGGCCACCCCATCGAATCCGCCCGCGGGGCTGCC
>NZ_CAKKTL010000081.1:20419-20908 GCF_920664355.1 Protofrankia sp. CiP1_Cm_nod2 | reverse complement strand
ACCCGGCCGGATGTTCCGGCCACCCTCGAGCCGGCCACCCTCGAGCCGGCCACCCTCGAGCCGGCTGCCCTCGAGCCGGCTGCCCTCGAGCCGGCTGCCCTCGAGCCGGCTGCCCTCGAGCCGGCCACCCTCGAGCCGGCTGCCCTCGAGCCGGCTGTCGGTGAGGACACCGTGGTGGCGGGCCAGCCGGATACCGGCGCTGCCGGCGGGCAGCCCACCCACGCGGAGGCCGGTGGGCCGGCCGCTGGCGTGGCGGAGGACCTCGACAACGCCGATCTCCGTGACGTCTGGGAGGCCCGCGAGGCCCGGGAGGGCCAGTCCTCCGCACTCCCCGATGGCCGCGGCCCCAGCGGTCGGCGAAGTCGCGATCATGTTTTTTTCGCGCTGCCGGCGGCGGAGGAGCCCGAGTTCCTCGAGGAGGATCCGGCTGTCGCCGCGGTTGTGCCGGTGCTCACCGCCCGGCCCGTCCCGGGCGCCCAGCCGGATCGT
>NZ_CAKKTL010000081.1:10751-19769 GCF_920664355.1 Protofrankia sp. CiP1_Cm_nod2 | reverse complement strand
CGTTCCCCGGGCACAGCGCCCGTGGGCGCGGCATCCGGGGCCTCGGCACATGCGGGCCCGGTGCCCGCGGGGGCGTCGGCCACTCCGGGTAGCTCCTCCGGCGCAGCCATGGGCGCTTCGCCCGCCGCGTTGCCGGGTTCAGTGGCGCTGGCCGGGCTGACCTCGCTGTCCGGTTCCTCCGGCCCCGGTAGCGGCTCCGGCCCCCTCCCGCCGCCCGCCGCGGTGCAGGGCGCCCGCCGGGACAATCTCAAGGAGATCGTCGGGATCGGCCCAGTCGTGGAGGCACGGCTGCACGCGCTCGGCATCGTCAGCTTCCGCCAGCTCGCCGATCTCAACGAGGACGGGGTCAGCTGGCTCGGCAGCGTCCTGGAGGGTTTCGGCGACCGGATCGTCTCGGACGACTGGGTGGGCCAGGCCGGTTCCCTCCACGAACGCCACCACCGCGGCCGGGTCTGACCGCCGGACCAGGTAGCGCGGACCAGGTAGCGCGGACCAGCGTCCGCGGTCGCCCGGGCCGGGCGGATATGCGGTCGTCCAGGGGCAGGGACTGATCGAAATGTTACTGTCCGTCACTGAATGTCCGACCGCCGCCGGGTGTGGCAGGGGCGTCCACGGGCTGTCCGCGGCGTCCTGCGAAGCCATCCCGGGCGCGGCGGGCAGCCGATTCCGGTGCGTCCGCGCCGCCGCTGGCCGGTGGTGGCACCGACCGGCCGGGTGCGCTGGTCATGAATATGGCTACGGGCCGGTTCCGAGTACCGGTCGCTGATATTTCTGATCGGTATCAGAATTGATATCGAATGATTTATGGAAATTCTGACAATCCGTTCCCGTGGACGTTTCTCGGGCCTGGGCCGGGCGGTCCCGTGGGTGCCGCTCCGTGGGCCGGCGGATGATCCTGTTTCTTTCGGGGCGAGCGGGTTCGCATGTCAACCGGTATCGGTCGCGCATACGCCACGGTGGCGGCCCGCTCGTCACGGTTCCGGCAGCCGGCCGCGCGAGCGACGAGCCAGCGTGTTTCCCACCGGTTACGACCGCGTCCCGTGAACGCCGGACGGGCCGCTGCCGCCGCGATGCGCGCGGATATGGCCCGACGCTGGCGCCAGTTCCACCGGGGAGTGGTTGCCGGGATTTTCCGGCCGGGCCGGTGGAGCGTCCTCCCCGGTCCGCGGCCACCTGGCGGCCGGGGGCCGTTCCGGCTGTTTTCCCGAATGTCGCGACAGCGGGCCGGCCATTTTCCCGCCCGGCGCCCGGCCAGCCGGGTGATGGATGCGGAGAGTAACGGATGTTCGCCTGGGCATGTGATCGTTTTCTGCCGCCGTTGGGCTCCCCGTGGCCCGATGTGGGTGGACCGCAACGGCCATGCGAATATTGTCGCCGGGCGTCCACCTCCCTCCAGCCGAAGGCGATGCGATCTTGTTATCGCGCTGCCGGGGCCAGGGGGAGAACGGCCGAAGGTGGTGTGATCTTGCTTTTGCGCCGCCGGTGGGCAGCGGAGTGGTACAAGCCGAAGGTGGTCCGATCGTGATTTTTCGGACGACCGGCGAGCGGAGGGGCACGGTGTCGACTGCTTGATCGGACGCGACCTGATTTCTATGTTTCGTAGTATTTGTCCGGCTGACAACACTCCGAACGCATAACCAGGGGGGATCGGTCTTCCGTGGCGGCACGTGGTGACTGGATGGACGCCGCCTCTCTCATCGAGGGTGAAGTGCGCGAACTCGTCCGGCGCCATTCCCTCGACCCGGTCGAGGAGCCCGTCCGCATACGCCAGCTCGTCGAGGACGTCCTCAGCGAATATGAGGAACGCGCGCTCACCAGCGATCTGCCGCCGATTGTCGACCGCTCCACCACCGCCCGGCTCGTCCACGACGCGGTCGCCGGATTCGGGGCGCTGCAGCGCCACCTCGACGACCCGGCAGTGGAAGAAATCTGGATCAACGAGCCCGGCCGGGTGTTCGTCGCCCGTAACGGGCGCAGCGAGCTGACCACGACGATCCTGACCGCCGACGGCGTCGCGGACCTCGTCGAACGGATGCTGAAGAGCTCCGGGCGGCGGGTGGACCTCTCCACCCCCTTCGTGGACGCCATGCTGCCGGACGGCTCGCGCCTGCACGTGGTCATCCCCGATGTCACCCGGGCCCACTGGTCGGTCAACATCCGCAAGTTCGTCCTGTCCGCGGCCAGCCTGGACGAGCTGGTCGCCCTGTCCACGATCACCGCGCCGGCCGCGGCCTTCCTGGAGGCCGCCGTCGCGTCCGGGCTGAACATCATCGTCGCCGGTGGGACGCAGGCGGGGAAGACGACGATGCTCAACTGCCTGGGCTCGGCGATGCCCGGGCGGGAGCGGGTCATCTCCTGCGAGGAGGTCTTCGAGCTCAAGCTCCGGGCGCCGGACTGGGTCGCCATGCAGACCCGCCAGGCCAACCTGGAGGGCACCGGGGAGATCCGGCTGCGGCGCCTGGTCAAGGAGGCGCTGCGGATGCGCCCGGACCGGATCATTGTCGGCGAGGTCCGGCAGGAGGAAGCCCTCGACCTGCTCATCGCGCTCAACTCGGGCCTGCCCGGCATGTGCAGCCTGCACGCGAACTCGGCCCGCGAGGCGGTCACCAAGCTGTGCACCCTGCCGCTGCTCGCCGGGGAGAACGTCAGCCACGCCTTCGTGGTGCCGACGGTCGCCGCGAGCGTGGATCTCGTCGTCCACCTGGCCAAGGACGCCAGCGGGCGCCGGCGGGTCACCGAGATCGTCGCGCTGCCCGGGCGTACCGAGGGGGACGTCATCGAGATCGCCCAGATCTACCGGACGCACGGCAGCACCCTGGTGCGGGCCGAGGGCTACCCCCCGCATGCCGAACGGTTCGCCCAGGCCGGCTACGACCTGCCCGCGCTGCTCGCCGCGACCGACCGTGACCGTGACCGTGACCGCGCTCGTGATCGTGATCGTGATCGCGGCTATGCCGAGCGGGCCGCGCTGCTCGAGCGGTCCCCGCTGGGCGAACGATCATGGCTCGAGATCCGGGGAGGGGAGGGCTGATGGGTATCTTCCTCGGCCTGCTCTTCGGGCTCGGCCTGTTTCTCGTCGTCACCAGCGGCCGTCCCCGTGTCCGGCGTGACCCCGGCACCGCCAGATGGCGGGTGCGGACCAGGGAACTTCTCGCGCAGGCAGGTATCCCGGGGGTCAGCCCCGACCAGCTCCTCATGATCAGTGTTGGGGCCGGCCTGGTGGTCGGCCTGCTCGTCCTTGCCTTCACCGCCACCTGGTCGCTGGCCGGGGCGTTCTTCGTCTTCGCCGCCCTGCTGCCGCGGGCGATGGTGGTGCGGCGCCGGCGCACCCGCATGCACGACCTGCGCGAACTGTGGCCGGACGTGGTGGACAACCTGGCCAGCGCCGTACGGGCGGGGATGTCCCTGCCGGAGGGGCTCGCGTCGGTGGGGGTGCGCGGCCCGGTCCCGCTGCGCCCCGCGTTCACCCGCTTCGGTGAGGACTACCGGGCGACCGGCTCCTTCTCGGCGAGCCTGGACCGGCTCGCCGACGACCTCGCCGACCCGGTCGCCGACCGGATCATCGAGTCGTTGCGGATGGCGCGGGAGGTCGGCGGCACCGACCTCGGCCGGCTGCTGCGGACGCTGTCGGCCTTCCTGCGGGAGGACGCGCGCACCCGCGCCGAGCTGGAGACCCGGCAGAGCTGGACGGTCAACGCCGCCCGGCTCGCGCTCGCGGCACCGTGGGTCGTCCTGCTGATGCTGGCGACCCGCGGGGAGACCGTGCGCGCCTACGACAGCCCGACCGGCGTCGCCGTGCTCGCGACCGGCGGCGGCGTGTCGGTGCTGGCTTACATGATCATGAAATGGATCGGGCGGCTGCCCGAGGAAGGCCGGGTGCTGGGGAGCAGCCTCTCGGGGAGCCCGCGGTGAGCCCGGCGGCGACCGGCGCCCTGATCGGCCTGCTCACCGGGCTCGGGCTGCTCATCATCATCCGCCGGTCGCCGGTTGTCCGGCGGATCCGGCTGGCCGACCGGATGGATCCCTACCTGCGCGACGCCCCGGCGCAGTCCCGGCTGCTCGCCGACCGTCCGCGGAGCACGATGTCGTCCCGTAGCGGTCTGGAGGAGCTGCTGCGGCCTTTCGTGCGGGACGCGGCCCGGCGGCTCGACCGTTTCCTCGGTGGGCGCGCCGCCCTGACCCGGCGGCTGACCCAGGCTGGCGGACGGACGTCCATCGAGGAGTTCCGGGTCCAACAGGTGATCTGTTCCGTGGCCGGCGCGCTTGTCGGCGCGTTCCTGCTGCTCGTGCGGGCGCTCACCGGCGTCGGGCCGCCGCCGATCGTCGGCGTCGCCATGGTCGTCGCGGGGGTCGCGGGCGGGATCGTCGCCCGGGACTGGTGGCTGACGCGCGCGATCCGGGAACGCGAGGAACGGATACTGATCGAGTTCCCGACCGTGGCCGAGCTGCTCGCGCTCGCGGTGACCGCGGGGGAGAGCCCGATCGGCGCGCTGGAGCGGGTCAGCCGGCTCTCCCACGGGGAGCTCGGCCGTGAGCTGCGGCTGGCTCTCGCGGACGCCCGCGCCGGGGCCACCCTCGTCCAGGCACTCGAGGGCATGGCCACCCGGACGACGGTGCCGTCGCTGGCCCGGTTCGTCGACGGCATGGCCGTGGCCATCGAACGCGGCACACCGCTGGCGGAGGTGCTGCGGGCGCAGGCGGTGGACGTCCGGGAGGCGGGCAAACGCCAGCTGCTGGAGGCCGGCGGCCGCAAGGAGATCGCAATGATGGTGCCGGTGGTGTTCTTCGTCCTGCCGACCACTGTGATCTTCGCTTTCTATCCGGCGCTGGTCAGTCTTTCCTTCAACGCCCAGTGATGACGGCCGGTGATTTTCTGGAGATTTTCTCGCTGTCCGCCGAGCAGAGGCGTATCCGAAGTGCCCGAAGGGCTCGAAGAGCCCGGAAGAATGCGAAGGAGCTGTTGGCCGTGCGTGTGTTCGCGATGTTCGTGAGCCGCTGGGTGCTGGAGCGGGAGAGGCTGTCCCGGGCCGGGAGAGACCTGCTCGTGGCAGGGGCCGGGCAGGCCGGCGGCGACCGCCGTGACCGCCGTGACCGCCGTGACCGCGGGGACGTGCCCGGCTGGGTCATGGTCACCGTCATGACAGCAGCCCTGGTCGTCGCCCTGATGGCGGTCGCCGTGCCCCAGCTGCGCGATGTCTTCACCAATGCGATCGACTCCGTGGTCGGCAACGGCTGACCGCGCCGGGCCTCCCGCGCGAAGGCTCAAGATCGCCACCCTGTTCCCGGTGCGGGACCGCCTGTTCTCCCCGCTGTTCTCCTCGCGGGAGCATCGACCCGTTCCGGCGTGCCCGGCAGCGAGCGGGCGCGGGTTCGGGGGTTTCCCCGCGCGGCTGCGCGCCCGGGCGGCAGCGCCACGGCCGGCGTCCGAGCGCGCCTTGACGTCCGAGCGCGCCTTGACGTCCGAGCGCGCCTTGACCTCCGAGCGAGGCTCAGCGTCCGAGCGCGGTTCGGCGGTCGTCGAGTTCGTGCTGGTCGGGACGTTGCTGCTCTTCCTGTTCCTGGGGGTCGTCCAGGTCGGCGTGGTGCTGCACATCCGTAACACCCTGGCCGCGGACGCCGCCGAGGGCGCCCGGCACGCGGCGAACCTGAACATGCCCGAGGACTCCGGCGGCCCCTACGCGGAGCGGCTGATCGCGTCGTCCATCCCCGGGCGTGCCGACACCCGCTGCACCAGCGCCGCCACGACCGGCGCGTCCGGCGTGCCCCTGGTCGAGGTGCGCTGCCGGGTCGCCGTACCGCTGACGGTCCTGCCAGGAGGCGCGAAGACGACGATCACGGTCGTCGGCCACGCGGTCAAGGAGACCCCGTGAACATGCCCCCACGACACCAGCTCCGCCCGGGCCCCGACCCTGATCAGACGGACCCTGATCAGACGCGGGAGCGGGCGCCAGGTCGGGCTCGGCGACGCCTGCCGCGCCCGCACCGCGAGTGGCACCTACATCGCGCATGGCGCCGGTTCCGTGAGTGGGGCCGGCGAGGCGACCAGCGTCGGCCGCGCCCGCTCGACGACAGCGGCACCGCTCTGATCGAGTTCGTCGGCCTGTCGGTCCTGCTGCTCATCCCGTTCGTCTATTTCTTCCTCAGCGTGTTCGCCGTCCAGCGGGCCGCGTTCGCGGTGACCCAGGCCGCCCGGGCCGCCGGCCGGGCGTACGCCACCGCCGACAGCGAGGAGCAGGCCCTCACGCGCGCCCGGGTCGCCGCCGAGACGGCCTTCGCCGACCAGGGCCTCGACGGCGCCCCCGAGCTGCATTTCGCGCCCGAGGGAGCGGACTGCGGCGCCGGCAACCCCGGCGACGGCGCCGCGTCCCTGGCCCCCGGCTCCCGCTTCACCGTGTGCGTCCGCTCCGTCGCGGCGTTACCCGGAACAGCCCGGCTGTTCACCGGCCTCGCCGACATCACAGTCAACGGAAAATTCATAGTCGTAGTGGACGCCTACCGCCGCGACCGCACCCAGGCCCCCGCGGCATAAGGAGATTCTGGCCATCCGCTGAATTCCCGGAATCACGTGCTTTCATGCAGGCCTGGTCGACGTCGCCAGCATCCCGCTCGGCGGGTGACCCAGGATGTGAATCCAGCGCTGCCCTGACAGCAGTGGAGCCGCATCCTTCGGAGGCTGCCCGGGCAGAGGTTTGCAGGGCTGTGTCTTGGTGGCGTCTCCTGTTCGTGCGTCGGTTGTGCGGCCGGCCGGTTATAGTGCTGACGCGGCTGTTTATGGCACGATGACGGAGGGCATGATCGTACTGGACGTGTCGGGATGGTTTCCCGCTCATCGATCTCCCGCATACACGTTGTAGGTGGAGCTGGACGGGATGATCAGCACATCTCCTCCGGCGCGGTGGATGGCCACAGTTGCCCGCATCCGTGTGTTTTCTGCCGGTGGCGACGCGTGAACATCCCCACGTTGACGACGGGGCGGTTGGTGCTTCGGCCGATCTGTCGTGAAGATCTTGACGCGTCCACCGCCATCTGGTCCGACGCCGAGTTCGGGCGGTATGTCGGTAATCATGATCGGCACAGTATGTGGCACAACCTGGCGGCCAACATCGGCGCGTGGGAGCTGGAAGGGGCCGGCTCGTGGTCGGTGGTGGAGCGGGCCGCCGGCGCGCTGGTGGGCCGGGCGGGGCTGTGGTACGAGCCGGGATGGCCCGGGATCGAGCTGGTGTGGTTCATCGGCCGGCCCTGGTGGGGGCGCGGGTACGCGCCCGAGGCGGCACGCGCGTCCGGGACCTGGGCGTTCGCGAACCACGGTGTGAACCGGCTGGTGGCCATCCCGCACCGGGACAACCAGCAGTCCATCCGCGTCGCCGAGAAACTGGGCATGACGTTCGAGCGCTATGAAACTCTGCACGAGACCGACAGCGCCATCTACACGATCACCCGAGCCGAATGGGAAGCCCGCACCGGTGGCTGATCGCTGGGAGGTTTTTTCAGGACCCCTCTGGCCAGGATTGATGATGGTACTCCGACTCGCGGCGGTCTCATGGTTCTGATAATTGAAACAGGAGTTCTGAGCAAACCGCTGTACTGTTCCGGGAATATGGGTGGCCGGGCAGGTCCTGATCCGGTGGGACAGCACGACCGGGGCTGGGCCTGTCAGGAGACGATCAGGTTGCTGTCGCCGAACTCGACCGACACAACCTCGAGCAGGATGTTCTCCCCGAGCTCGGTCCAGGCCGCGTCGATCGGGGAACAGCGCAACCGGTGTGCTCGTGGCCGGTGAACGCGCGGACGTGGAGCGGTTCGTGAAGCGTTTGGAGGATGCCGCTGGGCGATCCGGGTTCGAGCTGGACGCGGCACAGGTGCGGGTCGCCGGCCGGCTTGCCCAGCTCGGCGCCGAGGTGTCGCGGTGGCGGGGCCCGTTCGGTCGGCAGCCGCGCGGGGTCTACCTCTGGGGGCCGGTCGGCCGGGGCAAGAGCTGGCTGATGAACGTGTTCTACGAGAGCGTGCCGACGGACAAGAAGCACCGGGTGCATTTCCACGAATTCTTCCGCCAGTTCCATTCGGCCTTTTCCCGGCATCGGCAGAAACGCCGGGCGGTGGACTTCGCGGTCGAGGAGCTCCTCGCCGGCTGCCGTCTGCTGTGTTTCGACGAGTTTCACGTCCATGACGCCGGCGATGCCATGTTGGTCAGCCGGCTGTTCACGTCGCTGTTCGAGAAGAAGATCACTCTGCTGGCCACGTCCAACTATCCGCCGGATGGTCTGCTGCCAAGTCCGATCTATCATCATCTCTTCGTTCCCATGATCGAGAAGATCGGACAGACGATGGACGTGGTCGAGCTTGCCGGTTCACGGGACTACCGCGGCCGGTCCTGGTCGGGTGAGCCCCGGTCGCGGTTCGAGACCGGTGTCTACATGTGGCCTGGCACGGACGCCCAGCTCCATGACGCCGGCCTGACGGCCCCGGCCGAGGCGGAAACCACCGCACTCGACGTGGGCGACCGGCGGATCCGGGCCTTGGCGGCCCGCGGCGACCTCGTCTGGTTCGATTTCTTCGATCTGTGCGACACGGCCAGGTCCGCGACGGACTATCTGATTCTCACCGGCCGCTTCACGACCTGGGTGATTTCCAGGTTGCCGCGTCTCGCGGAGGTCGGCCGGGACGCCCGGCAACGATTCGCCAATCTTGTCGACATTCTCTGCGACGAGGACGTGCGGCTGTTCCTCGTCGCGTCCGCGCCGCTGGTGGATGTGCTCCACGGCGATGATCTGCCGCCCGACATCGGGCGGATCGCCAGCCGACTCTCCCTGCTGTCCGTGGTCTCGCCGCGCCCTTGTCATGGCCAGGAATGTCGCATTCATTAATACGCTATCACTTGGATCGAATGGGTGGCCCGCGCCGCTGGATAATTTTGTTAAAATATATCGTGGGTGCCGACTTCCAGCCAGACGATGTGTGGTTCATCGGTCTTTTTGGACGGTCCGTAGGCAAACGTCGCGCGACCGTCGGGTGCCCACG
>NZ_CAKKTL010000081.1:0-10596 GCF_920664355.1 Protofrankia sp. CiP1_Cm_nod2 | reverse complement strand
ATACACTCCTGGTCGGGTCCGTACGCCCTTGACTCGTAGCCCCTTGCGGAACCCGTTCCCGCTACGGAGGTCGACGAGAAACATGTCCCGTGCGCGCAGAAATCGCTCACGCTGGGCGGGAGTCAGACGGCGGTACATGTCCAGAAAGCGTAAGGTCCGCTCGAATGTGGGCACACACGCACGATACTCTTTCTGCCACAGAGCAGAAGTCTGGGTCAGGCCGTACGGGGATACTCGACCAGGTCGCCGACGACGGCCGCTCGCAGGGACGCGTCGAACTCCTCGACGCTGTCGTACAGCTCGGTGTGGCCGGCATCGGCCTCGGCCAGTGCCTCGTCGAGCGCTGCCTGCGCGGTAGGGGAAAGGTCGACAAATTCGACATCGGCCAGAACGGCCGGCGGCTCGTGGTCCATCTCGGCCCCCCTTCCCATCCTGGACAGCCTGTGAACAGATTCCTCGCATCTTACCATGCTCCATGGTTTCTTGATCATCCCGCGGTCCGGATCCGCTGGGGGCGTGAGCCAGGATCCTCAAAGGAGCAGCCGCTTGATGTGGCACGGGAGCCGCGGCCTGGGCAAGGTGCCCATCGCCATCGCCATGCACGGATGTGGCCGGCGGTGGTTTCGCGGGCGCGATCCATGTCCTCGCCGGTGAGCACGAGTTCGGCCAGCAGCTCCCCGACATCCTCGTAGGTGTGCCGTCCCGCGGTGGTCTTCTTGGTCGTCCCAGCCGGCCTTGTCGCTCGGTATCGGCCAGGCACTGGGTGCGGTGCGCTTCCGCGAGCGGGGTCCTGAACGGAGCGCTCCGGCCCCTTTGAGAAACTGAAAAGCCTGCGCTCACCGATGAGCGGCGGATCGGACGCGGAAAATCGTGGCCGTCGCGGGCCCTGGTGGGGCAGCCCGCGGGCCAAGTGCCGCCTGGCTGCGGACCGGAGGGGACGCGGATGTGCGTTGACCTGTGTAAACGTCCCATGCGCCGGGGGCCGGGAGGCCACCGGGTGCGGGACGAGGGATCGATCCTGATTCTCACCCTCGGCTATGTTCTTGTCGCGTTGATGCTGGCGCTCGTGGTGACCGACGTGTCCGTGGTGTACCTGGCCAGGCGTTCGCTCGCCTCCGCCGCGGACGGTGCGGCGCTCGCCGCGGCCCAGAGCGTCGACGAGACGGCGATCTACACCGCGACGGGGGAGCTCCAGCGGCTGCCGCTGACGGCGGTCGCCGCGACCGTCGCGCAGTACCAGAGCGACGCCGACCCGTCCGGGCGCACGACGCTGACCGCGGAACTGGTGGAGCCGGCGACGGTCCGGGTGACCGGTATCCGCACGGTGACCCTGCCGGTGGTGGCGATCCTGGGGATCGGCCCGCTGACCGTCACGGCCAGCGCGGACGCCCAGTCACTCGTCCGCCCGCCCGCGCCCTGAAACGCCGGCCCGGCTACGGCCCGGCCACGCCCCCCGCGTCCCGCGGAACACCAGCCGATGAACACCAGCCGCTACGGCAGGCGGTACCGCGGGTAATCTGCCGTGACGGCACCGCCCGCCCCGGTCCGGGCCGCGGGCCGCGCCTCGTCGGGAGCCTTCCTGGAAAGGCCCATGGCAACCCCCGTCAGAACCAGGGGGAGGTGGTGGCGATCAGGTCGTCCAGGTCGTGGCCGGTGCGCCTGGTGGCGAGCGCGGAGATGTCGTGCACCAGCCGGGCGACCCATTCCGCTGGCCGTTGCAGGGAGAGGGTCACCGCGTGGGAGGCGTGCTGCCTGGCCTCGTAGGGGTCGGGACGTTCGCGGCTGAGCGCGGCCCGGGCCCGCGCCATGTGCACCGCGACCACCATCCCGGTCTGTCCGCTGTCGTCGATCATCTCGGACGCCCGCTCGAGGTGGCTGTCCGCGTCCTCGGCGACGCCCACGGTGGTCAACGCCTCGGCGGAGGCGAGCGCGAGGTCGGCGGGGGAGTAGGTGTCGAGGGCGAATCCCGGACGCCCGTGCGCGGAGCTGTCCATCAGCTCCATGATCTTCCATGCCTGGGCCACCGAGCGCCGGACCCCGGCGACGTCGCCGACCGCGGCATACGAGCTGGCCGAGACCTTGCCGGCGACCAGCGCCCGGGCCGGGCTCGTGCCGGCGATACGGCCGGCGGCATCGGCGATCTGCAACGCCACCGCCGGGTTGTGCTGGCGGACCACCCGGGCGCGGACGGTCAGCGCACGGCCGGCGAGCGGCCCGTCACCGGCGGCCCGGGCGACCGTCGCGGCCCGGTCGGCCAGGGACACGGCGTCGCCGTGACGGCCCTGGTCGTAGGCGGCTCCGGCCATGGTGGTGGTCACGGCGGCGTGCAGCCGCATCCAGTCCAGCGCGACCGATCCCCGTAGCCGCCGCGCACGCGGCACCGTGCGCATGGTCTCCTCCAGCCTGGTCAGGCCGGAGACGATGTCGGCCAGGTCGGCGGTCTCGTAGCTGTCCAGCGCCTGTTCCAGCGCCCGTGCGCAGGCTTCGTGCAGGTCGCTGGTGCTTGCCTGGTCGGTCATGGCGACAATGGGGGCCACGGTGGCCGCGAGCACCCGTCGTCGGTCGGCAGGCTCAGGCATGTCGGCGTCCTTCGGGTTCGGGCGGGCGTATTACCGTGGTTCTCTTTCTGTCCGCCAAGGGCCACGACTCACCCGAGGGTGACGACGCGCGGCGGAGCTCCCGTGCTCACCGGTGCCGATTCCGACAAGCCCTGGAAGGGCGCATGCGACGTCACCACTTCCAGGCCGAAGAAGCCACTCGTTACCAACGATAGCGTTTCGGAACGCCTGCCGCTTCCGTGCCGGGATGTGGCGGTGTGTTGTGTGTCTCACAAGGGTATTACGCCGCCGGGCGGGCCGTGTCGGCGGTGTGGCCGGCCGGGGTAAATTACCTGGCTGTAACACCGTCGCTTTCTCGTAACATTGTTTCCCTGTTATTTCAGCTGGCGCCTCGGTGTTTCCACCGGATGACATCGCCTCGGTCGCGGCGGGCTGGCAGGCGTGTGCGCCACGGTTTCGCGGCCCCGGCCGTGCTGGGCTGGGCATGCCCCCATGTTCCCTCCGCGCGCCCCCACGCGCCCGCTTTCCCGCGTACCGCGATCTTTCCCCGTTATCATCGGTTACGTTCCGTGGCGACCGACGGGCCGTGATCCGCGTCGCGCGGCGAACCGGAGGCAACGGAGAGGCAAGATCTGTACGGCTGGGGGTGCGGTGCGTCCGACGGTAAGGTGGGTCTCATGGCCGCCGACATCACAGAGGAGATCAAGGCTCTCGACGCGACGCTTGCCGGCATCGAGGCCGTTCTTGATCTCGAAGCTCTCCGTCGTCGCGCAGCCGATCTGGAACGCGAGGCAGCGGACCCACAGCTGTGGAGCGATCAGGAACGCGCCCAGGTCGTGACCAGGCGACTGTCGTCGGTACGTGGGGACATCTCGCGGGTCGAGGCGCTGCGCCGGCGTCTCGACGACGTCATCGCCGCCCTCGACCTGGGGGACGACGACCTGCTCGCCGAGGCCGCGAACGACCTGCCCACGCTCGCCCGCGACATCTCCACGCTCGAGGTCCGCACCCTGCTCTCCGGTGAGTACGACGAGCGTGACGCGATCGTCCAGCTCTCGGCCGGCGCCGGCGGCGTGGATGCCGCCGACTGGACCGCGATGCTGCTGCGCATGTATCTGCGCTGGGCCGAACGGCACGGGTACGCCGCCGAGGTGTTCGACACCTCAGAGGCAGAGGAGGCGGGCCTGAAGTCCGCCACGTTCCAGATCAGGGCGCCCTACGCGTACGGGACGCTGCGCAGCGAGCACGGCGTCCACCGGCTGGTGCGGATCAGCCCCTTCGACAACCAGAACAGGCGGCAGACCTCGTTCGCCGGGGTCGAGGTGACACCCGCGGTCGAGCAGTCCGACCACGTCGAGATCGACGACAAGGAGCTGCGGATCGACATCTTCCGGTCGTCCGGGCCGGGCGGGCAGGGCGTCAACACCACCGACTCCGCGGTGCGGATCACCCATCTGCCCACCAACATCGTGGTGACCTGTCAGAACGAACGCAGCCAGCTACAGAACAAGGCCGCGGCCATGATGGTGCTCCAGGCGAAGCTGCTCGAACGCAGGCGGGCCGAGGAGGCCGCCGAGAAGCAGCGGCTGACCGGCGGGCCGCAGGACGTCTCCTTCGGCTCCCAGATCCGCAACTACGTTCTGCACCCGTACCAGATGGTGAAGGACCTGCGGACCGAGGTCGAGACGTCCGGCACGGCGGCGGTGCTCGACGGCGACATCGACGAGTTCATCGACGCGGAGATCCGCTGGCGGCGGACCACGGAGCGGCAGGGATAACCCCCGTCCGTATCCGCTCACCTGTCCGTCCGAGACCGAGACCGAGACGGGCCGGGCCCGGGCACTGGGAAGGGCCGCGTCCTGATGCGTGGTTCTGGCACGTGTCCCTGACGCATAGCCGGAGCCACGGTCTGGCACGTGGCCCCAGGACGGGCATGACCGCCCGGTTATTGTGCCGGGGTGTATCCCGACTCGGCTGACGACCGTTGGTAACCGCTGACAGGCGATTGCCTGTTGCGGTGCATGTAGTCTGGCACGGTGGCAGTCGCCTCGGCGAGCATCTTGCCGGCGTCGCCTTCAAGTTCCTGTGCGCCGATCCGTGGCGCCCGCGGGTGCGAGGCCTCGGTGTGCCGGTCCGTTTCTGGACGTCCACGCCGAATCCGCGGTCGCCCGGACGGGACGATCCGCCGCCAGCCGTCGATCTCGAGCGGGCCGAACGCAACATCGTGGTGCTGCTTGTCGACGCGTGGCTGATAAGCGGCGGCTGGAACGACTACATCGCCGAGCTCGTCGGCATGACCTCGGCGTCATCTCGTCACTGGCTGTTGCCGGTGCTGCTCACCCGGAAGGTCGACCGGACCTCGTCGATCTCGGACGTGAACTGCCTCAGGCTCTACGAGGCAGCCCACGAGCTGCGGGACCAGGTGTTCGTGAACAAAATCCTGCACCGGCTCTTCCGGCATGTCACCGACGACAATTCCCCGCTCACCGTACTGCTCAGCCACGCCTCGACGGACGGCCGGGGCGTGGCGCTGGCCGTGCGCAAATATCTGCACGAGTGCACGGACGTCGGTGACTTTCTCGACGTGCACAGTATCGCCGCCGGTGAACGGCTCGTCGAGGCGATAGACCGGGCGATTTCCGCGTCGGCGTTCCTGGCGATCGTGACCGATTCCTACAGCTCCCGGGGATGGTGCCGGCACGAGGTCATCAGGGCCAAGCGCGAACTCGGACCGATTGTTCTGCTGGACGCGGTCGAGGACCGCGACGAGCGTCGCTCGCCCTATCTCGGGAACATTCCGATACTGCGCTGGAGACCGGACTCGCCGCTCGTCATGGAGCGGCTGCTGGGCCTGCTCCTCGCCGAGTCGTTCCGGCACCGGTATTTTCCCCGCCAGGTGGCCTGGCTGTCCCGGCTGCGGCGGGTCGACCGGCCGTACTGCTGCCTTTCCCGGCCGCCCGAGCCGCTCACGCTGCTTGAGCTGCGCCGCCGCGCCGGCTCGGTGGAGGTGGACCTGACCGTCGTCTATCCCGATCCTCCGCTGGACAGCGAGGAGACGCGGCTGCTACACGAGTTCGAGCCGAGGATGCGGCTGATGACACCGACGATGCTCTTCTCGACGTGACCGGGCTGTTCTCGGCGTGCCCCGTTGTTTCCGGCGCCGGAGAACGCGTCGCGGACGCCCGGCCGGCCGCGGCCCAGCGGCCCACCGGCCGGGCCATGTGAAACGCCCGGGGCGCATGCCGCGCACGTGGGATGTCGTGCGGACGAGTGGCGGGCTGACGGCCGGCGTCGCCGCCGAAGACCGTTCGCCCACCGGGGGTGTCCGCCTCCCGGCGGCCGTCCCGGCAGGGGCCGTCCGTCCTGGCAGAGGCCGTCCTGGCGCTGGACCGGCCCTCCTAACCCCCGCCGTGGTGCCCGAATGCGGCACCGGATTATCGTGCCGGAATGCATCCTGACCCGACTGACGACCGTTGGTGAGCGCCGCCGGGCGACCGCGGCCGCCCGTCGTCGTACACGTGGTCTGGCGTTCCGGTGCCGGCGCGGAAGCCCACCAGCTCGCCGACGCCGTCTTCACGCATCTGACGGCCGACCCG
This sequence comes from Protofrankia sp. CiP1_Cm_nod2, assembly GCF_920664355.1. Lineage (NCBI taxonomy): Bacteria > Bacillati > Actinomycetota > Actinomycetes > Frankiales > Frankiaceae > Protofrankia > Protofrankia sp. CiP1_Cm_nod2. The sequence continues at coordinate 4,442 of NZ_CAKKTL010000081.1, read as the reverse complement.
TCGCGGCCGGCCGCCCGCTCGCTGGGAGTTCCGGTGCGTTTCTGGTCGGCTGGCGGGCCTTTGCACCGCCACCCGGACGGCCGTGGCGCGCGGCGGGCCGCCGACGTGCCACCACCTGTCGATCTCAGCCTGGCCGAGCGCAATGTCATCGTCCTGCTCATCGACAACGCCCTGGTGGGCGCCGGCTGGAACGACTATCTCGCGGAACTGCTGCGCGCTGTCGGCGCCGGGCCCGGTAACTGGTTGCTGCCGTTCGCGCTCACTCCCAACTTCGCCCGCGTCCCCGTCGCGGCCGACGTCGACGTCGTCGACCTGCACACGCTGCCGGCGCGTTTTCGTGAGCAGGTCCTGCTGAACCATGTCGTCCACCGGGTGTGCCGTCAGATCGGTGCCGCGGATCCGGTCCGGGTGTTCATCAGCTACGCGTCCGCGGATGGCGGTGACATCGCCAGGCAGGTGGCCCGGCATCTTCGGCTCGAGACCGATGTCGACGACTTCCTCGACGCGCACCACATATCCGGTGGGGACTCTTTCGCCGACGTTCTCGACGCCGCGGCCACCAGTAGCGCGCTGCTCGCGGTGAACTCGGATTCGTATGGTTCACGGCCGTGGTGCCAGCGGGAGCTCCTCGGCGCGAAGCGCGCGTCCATGCCGGTGGTTGTCCTGGACGCGTTCACGGACCACTCGGCGCGCGCCTTCCCGTATCTCGGCAACGTTCCGACCGTCCGCTGGCACCATGACTCGCGAGCGGTTCTCGACCGTCTGGTCGGCGTTCTGCTGACCGAGACGCTCAGGCACCGGTATTTCCCGCTGCGGGCCGCCGAGATGTGCGGCCGGCACGGTGTCGCTCTGCCCGCGTTCCTGCTGGCCCGGCCACCCGAACTGCTGACGCTGCTTGATCTGCCACGGAATTCCGCCGGAGGTGCGTCCCCAGTCGATCTTCTATATCCTGATCCACCGCTGGGTACCGAGGAGAGCCGGGTGCTGGCGAAGCTCGACGGTTCGCTACGGATGGTGACGCCGACGATGCTGTTCTCGACATGACCGCTGTTCCTGACATGACTCCCGACATGATGGGGCCCGCGACGGGCCCGGTGGTGACAGAGCGCGCGAGGAGGTTGCTGTGAGCTCGCTCGCGGACATCCGGGTGGCCGTCTCGATCTCGGACAGCCCGGACCTGGTCCGGCGAGGCCTGGGGGTGCCGCACCAGCGGCACGCGTTCGTCGAGATCGCCCGGCATGTCCTGGCCGCTGGCGGCTCCCTCGCCTACGGCGGTGACCTGCGCGCCGGCGGGTACAGCCGGGTCCTGTTCGATCTCGTCGACACCTACGACCTGCCCGGCCGGCCCGGGCCGGAGCGGGTGACCGACTACCTGGCGTGGCACCTGTTCCTGCGGTTCGGGGTGGACGAACAGGCCGAGCTCGTCGACGTCGCGACGGTGGTCGGTGTGCCGCCACCGGCCGACATCAGTCCTGACGACCCGGATCTGCGGGACGACCCAGGTAACATCGGCAGCGCTGGTGACGCGGTGGTGGCCCGCTGGAAGCGGGCCCGCGCGCTGACCGCCATGCGTGAGCGCATGGCCACCGAGACCGACGCGCGGGTGATGCTCGGCGGTGCCGTCGTCGTCGGCGCGGGGCTCTACCCCGGCCTGCTCGAGGAGGCCGTGCTCACGCTGCGGGCCGGGCGGCCGCTGTTCCTGCTGGGCGGCTTCGGCGGCTGCACCGAGCGGGTCATCGAGGCCGTGACCGGCGGGCGGCCCCGTGACCTGGAGCTGGACAGCCAGCTCGCGGCCCGTCCGGGATACGCCGAGCTGGTGGCGCAGGCGGCCCGCGCCGGCACACCGGTCGACTACGACGGCCTGCTCACCGAGCTGCGGGTGGCCGGCCCGGAGGCGCTCGCCAACGGCCTCGACCAGGCCGAGAACGAAACGCTGTTCGCCACGGACGACACCGACGAGATGGTCGCCCTCGTACTCAGCGGCCTGCGCCGTATCAGCGGGACACATCGGCGGGGACAGAGGACGCATCGGCGGGACAGTAGGTAGAAACCTCCGCCGCGGCCGCGGTTGCCACCTACGGACGCGCAGGTCACAGGTGTGGCAGCCGCTGCCATCACGACGGGACCTACCTACGGCTTTTCCGCGCCGGAGGCCGCACACTCTCATCGTGGGCAGACTCGACACGGATCCACCGATGGCGGCCGGGCATGGCGGCGACGACGGGCATGCGGGTGCCTTACGCGGGGCAGCCCGCCCAGGCGGGACCGCGGACCAGGACAGGGAGCGGAGCAGAGGCCAGCTCCCGGACCGGGACCAGCAGTGGAACCGGGATCAGGACCGGGATCAGGACGGGGGCCAGGACCGGGATCAGGACCGGGGCCAGGAGCGGGGCCAGGAGCGAGACGTGGACCGGGACCGGGACGCGCGAGCCCAGCGCCCGGTGGGCGGCTGGGTGGCGCTCGTCGGCGGCGGCCCGGGGCGGCCCGATCTGATCACCGTCCGGGGCCTGGAGCTGCTGCGCCGAGCGGACGTGGTGGTGGTCGACCGGCTCGCCCCGCGGGCCCTGCTCGACGGCTTACGGCCCGAGGTCGAGATCGTGGACGCTGGCAAGGCGCCGCACGGCCACAACCTCACCCAGGAGCAGATCAACCAGGTGATCGTCGAACGCGCCCGGCGTGGCCTGGGGGTGGTGCGTCTCAAGGGCGGCGACCCGTTCGTCTTCGGCCGCGGCGGCGAGGAGGCGCTGGCCTGCGCGGCCGCCGGGGTGCCCTGCGAGGTCGTCCCGGGGGTGACCAGCGCGACGGCGGTGCCCGCACTGGCCGGCATCCCGGTCACCCACCGTGGGATCACCCAGGACGTCACGATCGTGTCCGGCCATGTCGACCCGTCGCATCCGGGCTCGACGGTCGACTGGGACGCCGTGGCGACCGGCCCCGGGACGATCATCATCCTCATGGGCATCGGCGCGCTGGAGCAGATCACCGCCGAACTGATCAAGCGTGGGCGCCCGGCGTCGACCCCGGCAGCGGTGATCCGCGACGGCGGCAGTGGTGACCAGCAGGTGGTCGCCGGCCCGCTTGCCGACATCCCGGCCCTGGTCGCCCAGGCCGCCATCCAGCCGCCGGCCGTCATCGTCATCGGGGATGTCGTCACGGTAAGGAATGAGATTGACACTTTACGGCAGAAGGAGTTCTGATCCCGCGACGGCGAGGCTCTGATCCCGTGGCCCCGCGGGGCCACCCGGCCGACGCCCGATCAGGATCATCAGTCCGGCCGCTCCCAGGCCCGGACCGCAGAGCAGAACCGGAGCCACGACGATGACCCAGCACCGGCACCGGCCGGCGGTCACGCTGGCCGCCGGCCCGGCAACCAGCCGCGAGCTGCCATCCGGCCCCCCGTCGCAGGCCCCCCCGTCGCCTGGCCCCCGGCCGTCCGGGCCCGCGGCCGCGGCCGGGCCATGGGCAGGCCGGCTGCGGGCGGCCCGGTCATGGTTCGCTCAGGGCCTGCGGCGATTACGCGGCTGCGTGGACGCGGTCGTCGAGGCGGGTCTTGCCGTGACCGTGGCCTGGCTGCTGGGTGTGTATCTCGTCGGGGACGACCTGCCGTTCTTCGCCCCGGCCGCCGCACTGATCGTCCTCGGGGTCACCCGCGGGCAACGGCTGCGGCGGGCGCTGGACATCTGGGTCGGAGTCGCGGTAGGCGTGCTGATCGCTGATGTGATCTCCAATGCCATCGGCCCGGCGAGCGTCTGGTCGGTGGTGGCCGTCACCGTCCTCACCCTGTCCGTGGCCGCCTTCCTCGGCGGCGGGGCGATCCTCGTGGTGCAGTCGGCGGTGTCCGCCATCTATGTCGCCGTGACCACGCCGGCGGACGGCGGTCTCGTCCCCGCCCGGTTCTTCGACGCGATGGTCGGCGGCGCCGTCGCCATCGCGGTCAACCAGCTGCCGCTGCGGACCGACCCGCTGACCGAGCTGGCCGACGAGTCCGCGCCGGTGTTCGAACGGCTGGCCGACGTCCTCGACAGTGTCGCGGCCGCGCTGAAAGCCGACGACCACGACGCTGCCCGGCAGACGCTGGAGGAGGCGCGCGGCATCGACTCCGCGGTCGCGGCGTTCCACGGCGCGGTCGCCGTGGCCGAGGAGTCGGCCCGGTTCACCATCCTGCGCCGGCGCCGCTCGCCGTCGCTGGCGGCATACGGCGAGGTCGCCGCGAAGATGGACCACGCGGTACGCAACGTGCGTGTTCTCGCCCGGTCCGCGGTCATGCTGCTGCGGCTGGGCGCTCCGGCACCGCCGGTGCTCGTCGACGCGGTCAGCCAGCTCGCCGAGGCGGTCCGCGCGCTGGGCGGATACCTGACGGCGCTGGTCGAGGAGCAGGCCGGGCCTCACCGGGGCCGCGGCGCGCGGGCGCGGGCGGGCACGTCGGCCGGCCAGGCGGCCGA
>NZ_CAKKTL010000080.1:16886-22042 GCF_920664355.1 Protofrankia sp. CiP1_Cm_nod2 | reverse complement strand
CCCCACTGCCGGGTGCCGTCGCGGCGTGCCCGGCACCCGCGGCCGGCGCCGGCGCCGGTGCCGGCAGGGAGGGCAGGACGCGGTGCAGCTCGCCGAGCATGGCGCTGCCGTCGGCGGGGCGCATGTCCAGGTCACGCGCGGTGGCGTGCAGCACCAGCGTGTCCAGCTCGGCCGGGATGCCCTCCGCGGCCGCCGACGGTGCGGGGACCTCGCCGTGCACCGACTGGTAGGCCACGGACATCGGGGTGCTGCCGGTGTGGGGCAGCACCCCGGTGAGCATCTCGTAGAGGACGACCCCGGCGGCGTAGACGTCGCTGCGGGGGCTGGCGGAGCCGTCACTGACCTGCTCGGGCGCCAGATAGCCGACAGTGCCCATGACAACACCCTGCGTCATAGCATGGGTTGCCTGGTCCAGCGGGCGGGCGAGCCCGAAGTCGGCGACCTTCACCTGGCCGTCGTGGCCGAGCAGGATGTTCTCCGGCTTGATGTCACGGTGGATGATCCCCGCGTTGTGGGCCGCCGCGAGCGCCTCGAGGACCGGCTCGATGATCTCGATGGCCTCGGTGGGGGCCAGCCGCCCGCGGCTGCCGATGAGCTGGCGCAGGGTCTGGCCCCGCACCAGCTCCATCACCAGATAGATCACCGGGCCGCTGGGCCCGTGATCACGGCCCTGGTCGAGGACGGAGACGACGCACGGGGTGTTCAGCCGGGCGGCGGCGGTGGCCTCCTGCTGGAAACGGCGGAGGTAGTCCTCGTCGTGCGCGAACGCGGGATGCATGACCTTCAGGGCGACCAGCCGGTCGAGCCGGTTGTCGTGGGCGACGTAGACCGTCGCCATACCGCCGACGGCGAGGCGCTCCTGCGCGGTATAGCGTCCGTCCAGCAGCCGTCCGATGACGGGGTCTGCGACGGTCGCGTCCACGGTCAACAGCTTAGAGCGCCCGTGGACGACGCCGGAATCCGGCACCGCGGCCGTACCGCGCCCAGCCCGTCCCGGGGCCCATACCCATCTCGGCCCGTCCCAGCCATCCCAGCCGTCCCAGCATGAGCGAGAAGGGCCGACAGTACGACATGCCGTAACAGGCATCGGTTACCCGTCCCGGCCTGGCACGCATTGTGGCTGTGGGTGCGGCGTTTGCGAACGGGCAGGCCGGTTGGTGGTTGTGACCGGGCGGGTACACCGCCGCGCCGATCCTCCCGTACCGAGCCTCCGGTACCGGTCCCCGAGCTGATCCTTTTTGTCGCCGGTGTTTCCTGACCGGACCCCCGTTGGTTTGCCGATGGGCTAATTCACTACAGTGCCTGCGTGCCCCGGATTCACCTGGTCTCTAACCTTCCCGGCGCCAGCGCACTCGGTGACCATCTCAGGGGTGCGGGGCTCGGGCCCACTTCCGCGCGGTCCGCGGACGCGCTGCTCGTCCTCATCGACCGGCCGCTGGACAACAGTGAGCAGGACGTGCTCGACCGCGCCCGCCAGTCCGTCCCGGTGCTGCTCGCCGGCCCCACCCTGCGGTCACTGCCGCCGGACAGCCCGCTGGTGGAGGCGTCCGGGCTGGTGCCGGGCCGGGTGACGCCGGTCCACGAACTGTGGCTGCTGCCGGGCCCGGACGGCGCGGAGTTCACCACCCGGCTCGGTGACTTCCGGCCGGTCGACCAGTGGGTCGTGCCCGACAAGCTCGCCGACGACGTGGAACAGCTGCTGTTGGTACGTCACGAGCTGACGGTGCATCCGGTGTGCACCTGGCGCCCGTCGACGGGCCTGGGCATGCTCACGCTCGGCTCGGGCGACCGGACGCTGGCCGATCCTGCCTACCACCGTCTGATCGGGCGCTGGCTGCGCCACGCCCTCGGCGTGCGGGACGCGCCGCCGGTACGGGTGGGGCTGCTCGGGACGGCCGAGTCCGCCGCCTTCCACCACATGGCCGTCGACGTCACCGAAGGCCTGGAGATGGCCGCGATCTGCGACGGCGCGTCGCGCCCGCCGGGACGCGGCGGGGAGCATGCCGTCCGCCGGATCGCCAATCCGGCCGACCTGGTGAGCGACTCCGAGACCGACCTGATGATCGTTGCCACTCCGACGCACACCCACACGGAGTGGGCGGTGCGGGCGCTCGAGGCCGGCAAGCACGTCGTGGTCGAGCACCCGTTCTGCCTGACCACCCGGGAAGTCGACGAGCTGACCGGTCTGGCCACCGAGCGCGGGCTCGTCCTGGCGGTCCATCCCGACCAGCGGGACGATCTTGGTTATCGTGCGTTGCAGAGCGCGGTCCGGGCGGGTGCGATCGGTGACGTGCTGTGGCTGGAGACGTTCCACGGCTCCTACACGCGTCCGCCCGGGACCTGGCACGACGATGCCCGGGTCAGCGGCGGGGCCGTCTACGACCGGGGCTTCGCCCCGCTGGACTGGATCCTCGACCTGCTCGCCGGGCCCGTCGAATGGGTGTCGGCGACCGCGCACAAGCGGGTATGGCACCACGTGAGCAACGCCGACCACACCCGCATCCTGCTGCACTTCGCCAGTGGTACCGAGGCCCAGATCACGATCTCCGATCTCGCCGCCGCCGCGCTGCCCAGGTTCCATGTGATCGGGACGGCCGGCTCGATCGTCAGCGAGGTCCCCGCCGAGCCGGTCGCCCCCGGCCCACGGCCCGGGCGGCACGCCGAGCGGATGTTCGCCACCCCCGCCGTCCACCTGAACCTGGTCGCCGCCGACGGCAGCCGGACCAGGCTGCCGCTGCCGGCGGCGCCGGTCACCTCGGTCTTCCACAACCAGCTCGCCGACCTGCTCGTCTCCGGCTGGCCCATGCAGTACACCGCGGAGGTGGCCCGGCGGGTGGTCGCCGTGATGGAGGCGGCCAGCCAGTCGGTGGCCGCTGGCGGAGAACCTGTCAGGCCGGTATGACCGTCACCCCCGGTATGACCAGCAGCCGTTTCCCGGTGTTTACTTTGACCGTGGAGTGGCTGACCCTGCCCGACGTCGCTGACCGGCTCGGGATGCCCATCACGCGTGTGCGTCAGATGGTGCGGGATCGCAAACTGCTCGCCGTGCGCTTCGAGGGCGTGCTGCGGGTTCCGGCCGAGTTCATCCAGGACGGCGCGGTGCTCAAGGGCCTGTCAGGCCTGCTGACCGTGCTCTCCGACGCCGGCTTCTCCGACGAGGAGTCGCTGGACTGGCTCTTCCGGGAGGACCCGACCCTGCCCGGCACCCCCGTGCGCGCACTGGCGGAGAACCGTGGCCGGGAGGTCAAACGCCGGGCCCAGGCCCTCGCCTTCTAACCTTCGCCTTCTAACCCTTGCCCGCTGGCCCTTGCCCGCTGGCCCTCGCCCGCTAGCCCTTGCCCGCTGGCCCTTGCCCGCTGGCCCTTGCCCGCTGGTGTCGCGCCTTCGGGCATACGCCGCGTTCGTCACGCCCGCGCCGCCGTAGGGTCGAGGGCATGACACAGGACGTCGATGCTTCCCGGTCGCCATATGCGTCGTCGTACACGCGGTCGGCGGAGGCGGAGGCCCGCCTGGTCCGGCTGGCCGACGCCAGGCTGTACCTGTGTCTCGGGCCGCGGCCGGGGCTGGCCGCCTTCCTCGACGAGGTGGTCGCCGCCGGGGTGGACGTCGTCCAGCTGCGCGAGAAGGGCCTGGAGTGGCAGCCCGAAGCCGATGAGCTCGCCGTGGTGCGCCAGGTCGCACGGCCGCGGGGGGCGCTGGTCGCCGCCAACGACCGGGCCGACCTCGCCGCCTTCACCGGCGTCGACGTGCTGCACGTCGGCCAGCACGACATCCCGCCCCGGCTGGCCCGCCGGCTGCTCGGCCCGGACGTGCTGATCGGCCTGTCCACCCATGATCCCGACCAGCTCGCCGCGGCGATCGAGGATCCCGACGTGGACTACTTCTGCGTCGGCCCGGTGTGGGCGACACCCACGAAGCAGGGGCGTGCGCCGGTCGGGCTGGAGCTGCCGCGCCTGGCCGCCCGACTCGCGCCCCCCTTCACCCCCGGCGCCAAGCCCTGGTTCGTCACCGGCGGGGTGGACGCGGCCACCCTGGACGACGTTCTCGGCACCGGCGCCCGGCGGGTCGTGGTCGTCCGGGGCATCACGCAGGACGCCGAGCCGGGGCCGGCCGCCGCGGCCCTGGCCGCCCGGCTGCGCGCGGCCTGAAGCCGCTCGCCCGGACGTGTGGGCGGGTGCCGGAGCACGGCCTCACGGCCCGTCCGGCCGGCCGTGCCCGGCCATCCGTGCCCAGGCGGCCTGTCCCGTCGGCCGGGGCCGGGCGGCTGGGGCCGGGCGTATGACCGGACGGTCCGGTCGCGTAGCATGCTTGTTTGTCAGCGGTGACGGTCGGTTGTGACGGTCGGCGATGACCAGCGCCGAGATGCGCGAAGTAACCGTGGATTCGGATCCGCTGCATGCGACAAACCGTAGATACGCTGGTTATGGTGCATGCATGGCGACTTTGCGGATCTCAGACGCAGCCGGTCTGTTGGGCGTCAGCGACGACACCGTCCGAAGGTGGGCCGACGCCGGCCGGCTGCCGCTGGTACGGGACAGCAGCGGCCGGCAGGCCGTCGAAGGTGCCGCGCTGGCCCAGTTCAGCAAGGAGCTCGCGGCCTCGAGCGACCGGCCGCCGGCCGCGGACGCGGCGGTGGTGGGGGAGTCGGCCCGTAACCGTTTCCCCGGCATCGTGACCCGGGTGGTACGCGACGGCGTGATGGCCCAGGTCGAGATCCAGGCCGGTCCGCACCGGATCGTGTCCCTGATGAGCCGCGAGTCCGCTGACGAGCTCGGCCTCGAACCGGGCGTGGTGGCCGTGGCCTCGGTGAAGTCGACGAATGTGGTGATGGAGCTGCCGGCGCAGCGCCGCTGACGCCACGCGGTACCGGTGGCCGGCCGGTTCCCTCCGGCCCGCCCGGCCTGTCTGCTCCTGCCGGGGCTTCCGGCCCTCCGCCGCTCCGAGGCGCCGGTCCTCCGGGGCTCTCGGGGTCTCCGGCGTTTCCGGGGCCCTGCCGGACGTGTCAGTCCTGCCGGGCGTGTCAGCTTGCGGGGACGGATATGCGGGGACGGATGAAAGCGCGATCGAAGAACCCGGCCGGGGCACCCGCCGCCGTCAGGCCGCCCTGCGCCGGTGGGTCCGGTGCCGGCGTGCCCGGCGGTGCCGGTGGGTCCGGT
>NZ_CAKKTL010000080.1:5975-16707 GCF_920664355.1 Protofrankia sp. CiP1_Cm_nod2 | reverse complement strand
TCCGGTGGGTCCGGTACCGCCGGGGCGTTCCACGACGGGGCCGGGTGCCCCGCCGCGACGTGAGCCGGATCTCCTCGGTCGCCGGCCGCCTGCGCCGGCCCCGCTCTCGCGTCCCTGCCCCGTCCGTTGCCCCGTCCGTTGCCCCGGCGACCGGCCCGGCGACCGGCCCGGTCCGGCATCACGGCCAGGCCAGGACGGGCCGGCCGCGGGGCCGGGCCGGCGGGCGGGTACCGGTTCCGCTGGCCGTCGCCGGTGGCGTCGCCCTCGTCTTCCTCCTGCTCCCGCTGGCCGGGCTGCTCGTGCGGGTGCCCTGGCGCGGCCTGCCGCGGCTGCTGGCCGAGCCCGGGGTGCGCGAGGCGCTGCGGCTGTCCCTGCTGACCGCGACCATCGCGACCGTGCTGTCGCTGGCGGTGGGTGTGCCGCTGGCCTGGTTGCTGGCCAGGGCGGACTTCCCCGGCCGTGGGCTGCTACGCGCGGTGATCACCGTGCCGCTCGTGCTGCCGCCCGTGGTCGGTGGGGTGGCGCTGCTGCTGGCCTTCGGGCGGCGGGGCATCGTCGGCCGTTACCTCGACAGCTGGTTCGGGATCACCCTCCCGTTCACCACCGCCGGGGTGGTCGTGGCGGAGGCGTTCGTGGCGATGCCGTTCCTGATCGTCGCGGTCGAGGGGGCGTTACGCTCGGCGGACCGGCGCTTCGAGGATGCCTCCGCCACCCTTGGCGCGAGCCGGTGGGTGACGTTCCGCCGGGTCACCCTCCCGATGATCGCACCGTCGCTCGGCGCGGGCGCGGTGCTGTGCTGGGCACGCGCCCTCGGCGAGTTCGGGGCGACGATCACTTTCGCCGGCAACTTCCCGGGCACCACCCAGACGATGCCGCTGGCGGTCTACCTCGCCCTGGAGACCGACCCGGACACCGCGGCCGCCCTGTCCCTGGTCCTGCTCGCCGTGGCCGTGGCCGTCCTGGCCCTGCTCCGGGACCGCTGGCTGCGCCCGGGGACGGCCCTGTGAACCCGGTGGGCGGGCCCGGCGGGCGGGACGGGGTGGTGGGCCTGCCCGGCGGGCGGGACGGGCCGGTGGGCCTGCCCAGCGGGCGGGACGGGCCGGTGGTGGGCGGGCCCGGCCCGTCCGACGGCGGTGGCGGATCCGATGACGGCGCGTTGCTGGCCCGTCTGCTGGTGCGGCGGGCCAGCGGCTTCACCCTGGACGTGACGCTGACCGCAGCGAGCGGGACGACCGTCGCCGTCCTCGGGCCCAACGGCGCGGGCAAGACCACCCTGCTGCGGGCGCTGGCCGGGCTGCAGCCGGTCGACGCGGGCCGGATCAGCCTGGGCGGCCTCGTCCTGGACGACCCGGCGGCGGGGATCTTCGTCCCGGCGCAGCGCCGCACGGTCGGGATGGTCTTCCAGGACTATCTGCTGTTCCCGCATCTGTCCGCGCGGGACAACGTCGCCTTCGGGCTGCGTTGCCGGGGGATCCCCCGGGCCGCCGCCCGGGCCGCCGCACTGCGCTGGCTGGAGACGTTCGGGCTGGCCGAGTTCGCCGCCCGCCGGCCCGGGGCGCTCTCCGGCGGGCAGGCCCAGCGGGTCGCGCTCGCCAGGGCGCTCGCCGCCGGCCCGAAGCTGCTGCTGCTGGACGAGCCGCTGGCGGCGCTGGACGCGGCCACCCGGCTGGCCGTCCGGGCGGACCTGCGCCGTCGGCTCAGCGGCTTCGACGGCCCGTCCGTGCTGGTGACCCACGACCCGATCGAGGCCATGGTGCTGGCCGACCACGTCGTCATCATCGAGGCCGGACGGGTGGTGCAGCAGGGCCCGCCGGCCGAGGTGGCCCGCCGGCCCCGCACCGACTACGTCGCCCGGCTCGTCGGGCTGAACCTCTACCGGGGGGAGGCCGGGGCGGGGGCCGTGCGGCTGCCCGGCGGCGGCACGCTCACCGTCGCGGACCGGGCGATCACCGGCCCGGTGCTGGCCGCGCTGCGGCCGTCCGCGGTGATGCTCGGCGTCGTCGAGCCGCACGGCAGCGCCCGTAACACGCTGGCCGGCCGGGTCACCGGGCTGGAGCTGCTGGGGGACCGGGCCAGGGTCGCGCTGGACACGAACCCCGCCCTGCTCGCCGACGTCACCCCCGCCGCCCTGGCCGAGCTGCGGCTGGAGCCGGGCTCGCGGGTCTGGGCGTCGTTCAAGGCGACGGACATCGAGACCTACCCCGACGACGCCCACGGCCCCTGACCGGCCTGGTGACGGCACGAGGCGACCAGCCCTGTGAACGGGCCCGAGGCCAGGGCCGGAGCCGGTCGGCCGGCCGGTCGGTACGGGACGAGCCCCGCACCATGACCGGTACGGGGCTCGTCTCACACATGTTCCTACTGCTGCCCACGGTCACGCTGAGCCGCGTGACCGTCGGTGATCAGAGCGGTCGGACGTTCTCCGCCTGCGGGCCCTTCTGGCCCTGAGTCGTGTCGAACTCGACCCGCTGGTTCTCTTCCAGGGTCTTGTAGCCGGTCGTCGCGATCGCGGAAAAATGCACAAAGACGTCCGGACTGCCACCGTCCGGGCTGATGAACCCGAAACCTTTCTCTGCGTTGAACCACTTCACAGTGCCCTGAGCCATTCGAGGATCCCATCGCCACGCAAGTCGACACGCGCGAGTGCGCGCGCCGGATCTCCACCCTCTCATGCCGGACGCACGGACCGACAGGCGCCCACCGTCACACGCCCACATCGGGTGACGCGGAGCTGGCCGGCGAGGCGGCGGACGGCGGTTCTGGGCGGCTGCGCCAGGCTCCCGCGGCTGCTCCGACGGCTGCCCGAGACCGGGGACGTGGCGGCGGGCACGGACGGCGCGACCGCCGCCGGGACGACCGCCGCCGGGACGACCGGCGATGGCCGCGCCCGGCGCATGGTGGCCCAGTACCCGCCGAACGGCTCAATACCTGGTAATCGGCCTACCGGCAGAGACCACCGGTAAACCGGGGATCGGCGCGTTCCGCCCCGCGGCGGACAGGCCCTGGCCCGGGCTCGGGTGGCATCACAGTCGCACCGGCACAGTCGCACCGGCGTCCCGGCCGGCCGCGGCCCCGACTTTCCCGCCACCACGGCGGCCCGGCACAGCGGCCCCAGTCCCTGGCCCGGATCGGGGATCCGGTCGGCGGGCCGTGCCCCGGGCGGCTCCGGCAGCCCTGAGCCCGGCAGGCCCCGGGTATCGCCGGTCGTGGATGCACCGGCCGGCGATACTCAGGGCAGCCGGGAGGAGGCCGATACTCAGGGCAGCCGGGAGGAGAAGGCCACCGACCCGGCCGCGGCCGTCAGCCCCAGCGCCAGGGACAGGCCGACGAACCAGGTGGTGACCTCGTGGAACTCGTTGCGGTAACCGATGGAACTGCCGAGGTTCTCGTACACCGAGCGCAGCTCGTCCCCGGAGGAGGCCCGGTGGTAGGAGCCGTCGGTCGCCCGCGCGATCTCGCGCAGCGCGTCCTCGTTGACCGGGACGGGGATCTCCTGGCCACCCACGTCGAGGCTGCCGTCCGCGGTGCCGTAGGCGATCGTGTCGACCGGCACCCCGGCGTCCCGGGCGGCCTGGGACGCCTGGGCGTTCGGGCGTCCCCGCTGGGTCTCCCCGTCGGAGAGCAGCACGATGGCGGCCGGCGGCGGCGCCCCGCCGTCCGCGGCGAGCTGTTCCCCGGCGGTGGTGATGGCCTGCAGGCCGGCGAAGATGCCCTCCCCGATCGCGGTGGACGGGCCGAGCTGCAGCCCGCGGATACCGGACCGGACGGCCTGCCGGTCGGTGGTCGGCGGGACGAGGAGCGCCGCCGACCCGGAGAACGACACCAGCCCCAGGTTGATCCGCGGTGGGAGCTGGTCGATGAACGCGTCGGCGCCGTCCTTGGCCGCCGCGAGACGGTTGGGCGCGACGTCGGTGGCGGCCATCGAGTTCGACACGTCGATCGCCAGAATGATCGTCGCGCGCTCGCGGGGGACCCGCCGGGCCTGGGCCGGCCGGGCGAGGGAGAACACCATGGCGGCCAGCGTGAGCAGCAGCAGGGCCGCGGGCAGGTGCCGGCGCCACCACTGCGGCCGCCGGGGCAGCACCGACGCCAGCAGCCCGACCGAGGTGAAGCGCGCCGCGTAGGCCTTCCGGCGCAGCGACATCACGATGTAGGCGGCGGCGATGGCGCCGACCGCCGGCAGCAGCCACAGCCAGTGGCCGGCGAGGAAGGTCATCGGCCGGCTCCGGCGGGAGGTACGGCGACCGGTGGGCGCCTGGCGGCGCCACGGCCGCGGCGGGCGGCCAGGACGAACCGGACGATGTCGGTGAGCCAGTCGGAGTCGGTCCGCAGGACGAGATGGCCGGCGCCGGCCCGGCGCAGCGCCGCGTCCACCTCCCGGCGGTGCGCCGCGGCGGCCCGGGCGTAGGAGTCGCGCAGCCGGCGGGAGGAGGTGGGCACCGTCAGGGTGGCGCCGGTCTCCGGGTCGACCACGTCGAGCAGCCCGACGTTGGGAAGCTCGAGCTCACGCGGGTCGACGACCTCGACGGCGAGCACCTGGTGCCGGCCGGCGAGCGCGCGCAGCGGCCGTTCCCAGGACAGGTCGACCGAGAGGAAATCCGAGATCACGACGACCATCCCGCGGCGCCGGGGCGGGTTGCGCAGCCCGTTCAGGGCGGCGGCGAGATCGGTCGTGCCCGTGCCCGTGCCCGGGGCCGGGGCCGGGGCGGCGGGGGAGCGGCGGGCCGGACGGTCCAGCGCGGTCCGCGGCGCCGCCAGCAGTGTGCGCAGCAGCGCCCGCAGGCCGTCCCGGCCGGTGCGGGCGGGGACGAGCCGCGGCCCGTGGCCGGTCGTCAGCACCACCGCGCCCAGCCGGTTGCCGCTGCGTGCCGTCAGGTAGCCTATGGCGGCCACGGCGGCGATCGCGAGGTCGCGCTTCTCCAGCCTGGCGGTGCCGAACTCAAGGCTCGCCGTCAGGTCGACGAGCACCCAGGTCTCCAGCTCACGGTCGGCGACGAGGTCATACACGTGCGGGACGGTGGTGCGGGCCGTGACCGCCCAGTCCATCCGCCGCACGTCGTCCCCGACGTGGTAGGTGCGGCTTTCGGCCTTCTCCGTCCCCGAGCCGGGCACCAGGCCCAGGTGGTTGCCGAGCAGCAGGCCGTCCAGCCGGCGGGTGACGGTCAGCTCGAGGCGGCGCAGGGTCCGTTCGATCGCCGGATCCGCCGCTGCCGCCCCGGACCCACCCGGCATGGGCTGTGCCGGCTGGACGGGCTGTGCCGGCTGGACGCCGTGGCCGCCGGTCCGGCTCGTCCCGCTGGCCGCGCCCGTCCCACCGGGCATACTCGCGTCCGTCCCGCCGGGTGTTGCCGGCGTGCCTGCTCTGCCGCCGCGGCGTGGCCCGGGAGCGGGCCGTTGCGTTGGCTGGTTCACTCTCACGCCGACGTTTCCTGGCCGAGGTACTCGGGGAATCCGTGCGGGTTGGTGGTCCAGTGCCCGGGATAGTCCTGCTGACGGGGCGTGACCCGGGGGGGGCGGGTGCCGTGCAGGATCCGTTCGGCGATGGCCCGCGCGGACAGCCCCTCCGCCAGCGCCTCGTAGGACAGCACCAGCCGGTGCGGCAGCACGTCCGGCGCGACCGCGGCGACGTCGTCCGGCACGACGTAGTCCCGGCCGCGCAGCATCGCCAGCGCCCGGGCCGCCGCGACCAGGCCGAGCGACGCGCGCGGTGACGCGCCGTAGGCGAGATGGCCGGCGAGTTCGGGCATTCCGAACTCCGCCGGCGCCCGGGTCGCCAGCACCATGCGGACCGCGTAGTCGGCGATCGCGTGGTGCACGAACACGTCGGTGGCGCGCTCCTGCAGCTTGATCAGCGTGGGCGGGTCCAGGACGCGCTCGGCCCGGGGTGGCTGCGTGCCCATCCGTCGGACGATCTCCAGCTCCTCGTGGCCGCTGGGATACGGCACGTCCACCTTCATCAGGAACCGGTCACGCTGCGCCTCCGGGAGCGGGTACACCCCTTCGGACTCGATCGGGTTCTGCGTCGCCAGCACGAGGAACGGCACCGGCAGCCGGTGGGTGACGCCGCCGAGGGAGACCTGTCGCTCGGCCATCACCTCCAGCAGCGCCGACTGCACCTTGGCGGGCGCCCGGTTGATCTCGTCGGCGAGGACGAAGTTCGCGAAGATGGGCCCCAGCTCCACATCGAAGGCCTCCCGGGTCTGCCGGTAGACCCGGGTGCCGATGATGTCGGAGACGACCAGGTCGCTGGTGAACTGGATACGGGTGAACGTCCCTCCGACCACCGTGGCGAGGGTCTGGACGGCGAGGGTCTTGGCCACCCCCGGCACCCCCTCCAGCAGGCAGTGGCCGCGGGCGAGCAGCGCCACCAGCATCCGCTCGACCATGTGGTCCTGGCCGACGATCACCTTCTTGACCTCAAAGAGAGCGCGTTCGAGATGGTCGGCGTCGGTGGCCGTGTCCGGGCTGGCGAGGGACGCCTCGCCGCCCGCCGCGGGCTTCCCCTCCTGGCCGTGCTCGGGTGCGCGTGTCCCGGATCCGTCCGGGGCGCGCGCACCCGAGCGTGTGAGCCGTTCGTCCATGAGCTGTAGTCTCGCAGCCAGCGGCCGGAATCGAGACTTCAAGCCGAACTCGTCAGCCTGTCTGAACAATGAATTAAGGCGAATTAAGACGAATGAAGGTGGATCCGGGGCTTCCGTCCCGGGACGGAAGCCGGCTCGCCCGGTGCCTTTCCGCGGGACCGGGGCCGCCGGAGCCGTCCTGGATGATCACTCTGGCCGCCCGGATGCCGGGCCCGACCGGTACCGTTCCCAGCGTGCCAACCACCCCCGTCGGCGGAACCCATCCCATCGACGAGCCCCTTTCCCCTGCTGGGAGCCGTCTTCTCGGTGGGAGCCGTCCTCTCGGCGCGGCGTGTGGCGGGGAGGGCCGATGACGGACGTCCTCGTGGCCGTGGCCGCCGTCGTCCTGCTGGGCGCGGCCGGCTACGGGCTCGTGCTGCCGCGACGGCCGCCGCGCGAGACCAGCCAGACGGCGGGCGGGGTGAGCGCCGTCGAGATCCGGCTGGCCGCCGGGCGGGTCGAGATCGCCGAGGCCGACCGGGCGGACGCCCGGGTGGCGATGACCGTCCGCCGGCGCGCCGGCCGCTCGCGTCCGGCCCTGGAACAGGCCGGGGAGCTGCTGCGCGTCGACGGGCGCACCAGCGAGGCCCGGGTCCGGCTGACGCTGCCGCGGGCGACCCGGGTCCGGGCCGAGGTCCGCCGCGGGGAGGTGACCCTGTGGGGCTCGGACGGCGACCTCGTGCTCATCACCGACACGGGCACCATCGCCGGGCGGGAGCTGGGCGGGAGCGGTGTCGCCGCGCGCAGCCGCACCGGTGACGTCGTCCTGCACTTCGCCCGTCCCCCCGGGAAGGTGGCGGCGTACAGCGACAGCGGGGCGGTCACGGTCGTCCTGCCGGGTGGGCCGTACGCGGTCGACGTCGAGTCCGCGGATCCCGGCGCGGACTCGGTCACCCTGGATGTTCCGGTCGATCCGGGGGCGGCGCGGACGGTGTCGGTCCGCAGCCGGTCCGGCCGGGTGCGGGTGTGCGCCCCGACGCCCCAGGGCCCGGTACGGCTGTAGGCCGTGCCACAGGCCGAGCGGCGAGCGGGACGCGGCCTACAGGGTGTGGCGTGCCGTGGGGACGGCCGCCTCGTCCGGTCGTCTCAGCCGGATGGCTCGTCCGGATGGCTCGTCCGGATGCCTTGTCCGGATGCCTTGTCCGGATGCCTGTCGTGAACAGGACGTGTCCGGTTGTGCCGGGTCCGGCGCCTGACAGGGCTTACCCTCAGGGGTATGGCAGCGGTCAGGAGCGTCGTGGCGACCCGGGGGCTGACCGTGCGGGACTGTCTCGCCTCGGGCCGGCCGTCGTTCTCGTTCGAGTTCTTCCCGCCGCGGACCCCCGAGGGGGAACGCCACCTGTGGACGGCGATCAGGGAGCTGGAGCCGCTGCGGCCGTCCTTCGTGTCGGTCACCTACGGCGCGGGCGGGTCGACCCGGGCCGGCACGGTGCGGGTCACCGAACGTATCGCGATGGAGACGACCCTCACGCCGATCGGTCATCTCACCGCCGTCAACCACTCCGTCACCGAACTGCGACAGGTGATCGGCAGCTACGCCGGCGCCGGGGTACACAACGTCCTGGCGCTACGCGGCGACCCGCCCGGCGACCCGCAGGGGGAGTGGATCGCCCATCCCCAGGGGCTGCGCCACGCCGAGGAGCTGGTACACCTCGTCCAGTCGCTCGGCGACTTCTGTGTCGGGGTCGCGGCCTTCCCGGACCGCCACCCCCGCTCGCCCGACTTCGACACCGACGCGCGCTACCTGGTACGCAAGCTCACCGCCGGCGCGGACTATGCGATCACCCAGTTCTTCTTCGACGCGGACGCCTATTTCCGGCTGGTCGACCGGGTCCGCCGGCTCGGCTGTGAGGCGCCGATCATTCCCGGGGTGATGCCGGTGACCAACGTCGCGCAGATCGAGCGGATGGCGAAGCTGTCCGGGGCCGCGTTCCCCGCGGACCTGGCCAGGCGGCTGCACGCGGTGGCCGACGACCCGGCGGCGGTGCGGGCGGTCGGGGTGGAGGTCGCCGCCGACCTGTGCGAGAAGCTGCTCGCCGGTGGCGCGCCCGGCATCCACTTCATCACGTTGAACCGTTCCACCGCGACACGGGAGGTGTTCCACTCGCTACAGCGATGATCCGCCCACCACGGCGGCGACCCGCCTTTCACGGTGACAGCCGTGTCTACTCACCCGGACGTGTCGGGTGCGGCGGCCTGCCAGCTGTGGTGATCCTCGGGCCACCGGCCGCAGGGGGCGCGCGCTCCCCTGGGCCCAGTCGTCCCGTCGTCGTCAGTGATCTTTTAGTCGTTGTCCTCGTAGGCGTCGAAGACGCACAACAGCCATTCGTCCCGGAAGGGCTGCTCGCGCACGAGCGCGAAGCCGGCCAGGTTCGCCGCGTCCACCACGGCCGCCACCAGGTTGAGGTCCAGCGTGCCGAACACGGGGGTGATACGCACCGCGACCACCACCTGGTCGCGTTCGGTGTTGAAGACCGCTGTCGGGTCGAGGTCGTCGAGTGTCTCCACGACCAGTGGTGCATGCTTGGTCACCGGTTTCTCCTGCGGCCGCCCCCTGGCGGCCCTCGAAGGGCTGACGGTTGTCGGTAGTCCCGGTCGTCATCAGACGACGGAACGATACGCAGCAGGCATGATGCTCCGATGACCGCCCCGGTGCCGACCGGGCAAGCTGTCGCAAGACGTGGCCGGACCTACATGACAGTCATACTTCCACGAAACGCCCGTACGGGCCCGGTGCCGGCGAAGACAGCGGGCTGGCGCGGGCTCTCTCGCAGCTCCCGGGAGTCGCGGTCATCGTGGGCCTGGGCTTCCTGCTCCTGCGCCTGGCCTTCCGCAGCGTGGTCGTGCCGCTGACTGCTGCGATCATGAACCTGGTGGCCGCGGCGGCGGGCCAGGAACGGCCACAAGCGCGGACCCGGACCGTCCTCCGGCCGCGCTGATCTTCGTTCGGCCTTCCCCCCGGGCGCCGGAGCCCGCAGGGGCCCGCTGGACCAGCTCGGTTTTCGGGAGGCTCTCAGATGACGCGGGCCTGCCGGTGGTTGTCGCCGGGGCCGTGGGCGGGCCGCTGCTCGGCCGAAGGGGACGAAGGCCGCTCCTGGGCCGGCTCGGCGGGGGTGAGGCGCTTGCCCAGCACCGCGTATTCGATCCAGCTTCCCGGAAATCGAAAATTCGACAGTAGCGGAATGAAGCCCTCGCTGGCATACAGCCGTCGAGCCCTGCTGTCGGGTAGTTCCAGGGCGGACAGCGCGGCTGTCTGTTCCGGTGCCTCCCGCAGCAGTTCCCGCAGCAGACTGCGTCCCACCCCCCTGCCCTGGAACTCCGGCAGGACGTGGAGCTCGACGATCTCCAGACAGTCGCCGAGCCAGGTCACGGCGTCCTCGGGCCCCAGCGCGTCACTGACGACGTCGTGCCACCACTGCCCCTTCAGCCCCGGCAGGGCGTAGGTGAAGCCGACCAGGCGCTCGTCGGGGAGAAGGGCCGCGACCGCTCGCAGATCCCGGCGGTCGGCGTGCCGGCGGGCGTGCATGGTCCGTTCGATCGCCGCCCGCGCCGGGTCGGGCTCGTGGAAGTCCAGAAAGGCGGCCTTGTAGACGGCGATGACATCGGTCAGCCGGGCACGCATCCGCGCGGGTGTCCAGCGGATCAGCCTGATGTTCTCCACCAAGCCTGCCTCCTCGCGCTTTCGTTCCTGCCCCGGGCAGGCTGCCTGCCCGGGTGGCCTGTCTACCCGCGTCGATTACCGGCCACGCCTGGGCCGTGTCAGTCCCCTATACCATCTGAGGTCACTGACGATAACGGGTGCTCGGGGCGTTGCGCCCGACTCGGTCCGGATGAGGGCCTGTCGGTGAATCCTGTACGGTGCGGTGGCAGCGTGCCATATGCCAGGTGTTCCTGGTGGCCCGGGGCGTTCTCGCCGCCCGAGCCCCGCGTGGCCCGGCCTCGCCCGATCCTCGCTGTCGTGAAACAGACGGCCGGGCCGGCAGGGTTGCCGCGGCACAACCGCCGCTGACTCCGGTCGTCTGACCTACCGCCCGCTCGCCGGCTGGGTGACCGCGACCAGATGATCCCTGGCCGGGCCGGCCAGGTGCGCGGCCCCGGAGCCGGCCACCGGG
>NZ_CAKKTL010000080.1:1472-5616 GCF_920664355.1 Protofrankia sp. CiP1_Cm_nod2 | reverse complement strand
CCGCCGACACCGCCGACACCGCCGACACCGCCGGCCCGGCCGCCGGCCTTGTCCGGCCCATGTCGCGCTGGTCCGGCCGTGGCTTCCGACGATGTGGCGGTTCAGCCCACCGACGGTTCACCGCTGACAGCGATCCACTGCTGACAACGTGATAGCGGCCACCCGGTGGCGGCCACGACACCGCTTTCGGGGCACTCCCAGCCGTGCTCTCCGGCAACGTTGACGGTTCCGAGTGGGTGAGGTTTACTACTCCAGTAAGTCGAACATGTGTTCGACTTACTGGAGTAGGCCGTCGTGGCCTTGCCTACGACGACCAGAGCAGCTCGTCGTAGGCAAGGCCGTCATGCGAATAGCTGTCGCGCGAAAGATCGTCATGTGGATGAGCCACGTAGTGATGTCGTCGTATCGGAGGGAGCGGTCATGAGTCGGCAGGCCGTAGATCGACAGTCTCGAATCCAGGTCCCCCTCGCGGGGCTGCCTCGTCGTTCCCGCGACGAGCTGCTCATGGCCGCGCATCACGGCCTTGACGAAGCGAGCTTCGCCCGGGCTCCCGGGCAGCGGTACGCCCTGGCGCACCTGGCGGCGCTGCGGGCCGCCGCCGCTGTTCTCGTGGAACGGGCCCGGCCCCGCCACGGTCACCGTGGCCGGCCCGTCAGCGTCTGGCAGCTGCTGACACGAGTGGCACCCGAGCTGGCGGAGTGGGCACAGTTCTTCGCGGCCGGCGCGGCCAGGAGGACGGCCGCAGAGGCGGGCCTGTCCGTGGTCGGCGCCCGGGTGCCGACGACCTGCTCCGGCAGGCGGAGACGTTCCTCGCGGTGGTGGAGACCACGTTGGGCCTGCCGTCCCAGCCGGCGCTGACGGCCACGATCGTCAGCTGTGCCCCGCTTGTCGGCGTCACCCGCACGCCGGCGAAGGCAGGGGTGTGAACAGGACGAATACAGACAGCGCGGGCCGGGATGTGAAGCCGCACGCACACCGGGCACGGCCGGGGCACGGGTTCACCCCGCGTCCCGTGGACGGGCGGATTCTGTGGCTGCGGAGGCGGTGGCCCTCCCGCTGGCCGGTCGCGGCTCCTGAGCGGGCGGATTCTGGCCGCTGGAGAGACGCCTCCCGTTGTCGGGGGATCCTGGTTCTGGTCCGTCGGGGATCCCGGATGTCCGTCTACGTGCGGACGGAGGCTTCTGGCCGTCGGTTGTCGTGGGAGCCGTGTAGATCGTTTTGCGTATCGTAGATCAAACACTCACTATCGGTGACCGTTGGTGAGCGTCTTGATTATGACGGTAGGTCATTCGGATGGATTCAGTCATTGTTGGGGATGCCGCGCGATCGACAGCTGAAGGGTTGATCGGGGGGCTGAAGGCGGAAAAAGCGCGGGTTTTCCGCTCCTTCGGAGGTCATGGTTTCCGGACCGCCGACGGGGCGGTGCCACCGGACGCGCCTGTGGGGATCCAGGCGGTCACGGGACGAGCCCGGCGACGGCCGCCGGGCTGGGTGCTGCAGCTGATCGGTCTGTCTCTGGGCGGTCTCGTGGCCGGCATCGCCATCGGTTTCCGGCTACCGGCATGAGATTTCCGGCCACCGGTACGCGGGATGTGAGAGCGCAAGAGATGTACATGGAAGATGCGTACAGGAAACGCACGTGAGAGATGCGCCGATGCGTGAAGGGCGAGGGGGATGAGCCCGAGGGGGATGAGCCCGAGGGGGATGAGCCCGAGGGGGATGAGCCCGAGCGAATTGTAGCCACCCTGGCGCTTGGTCGCCCCGGTAGCGGTCGTTCGACGCCGGTCATCCAGTGCCGTCCCGCCAGCGTTGATCACGGTGCTGATCGTCATGGCGTCGGTCATCTCACCCTGACGTCGATCACCCCGGCGTCGATCACCCCATTGCGAGGTTCGCGGGAACCCGCCAGCGGGCATGGCCCGGGAAGGTCCAGGTCCCCGGGTCGCCTCGGGCTTCAAGGCCGCCGGGTCGCCGAGGGAGGTACGGCATGACCGTCAGAAGTCGTCCGGTGACATGGGGGGATCTGCGCCAGGCCGTGGTCTGGCGGGGGCTGTTGGACGCGCTGGCCACGGTGACGCCGCGAGCGGGCGACACGCTCGACGTGGTGGACGCGGGCGGCGGCAGCGGCGGGTTCGCGGTGCCGCTTGCCGAGCGCGGGCACCGGGTGACCGTGGTGGATCCCAGTCCGGACGCGCTCGCCTCTCTCGACCACCGGGCGGCGGAGCACGGGGTCAGGCATCTCGTGACAGCGCGTCAGGGAGATCTTTCCGTCCTGCCGGAGATCATCGGAGTGGGCCGTTCGGACGTGCTGTTGTGCCACACCGTGCTGGAGGTGGTGGACGAGCCGGTCACCGCGCTGACGGCAGCGGTGGCAGCCCTGCGTCCAGGTGGGCTGCTCAGCGTCGTTGCCGCCAACCGGGCGGCTGTCGTCCTCGCCCGTGCGCTCGCCGGCAGGCTCGCCGAGGCACAGCATGCGCTGACCGATCCCGGTGGGCGTTGTAGCGGCTCTGACCGGGCGCGCCGTTTCGATGGGGACGCGCTGGTGCGCATGGTAAGTGACGCCGGAGCCGATGTGATCGCGGTCCACGGGGTGCGGGTGTTCGCCGATCTGGTGCCCACGGCCGCCGTGGACGCGGATCCGTCCGCGGCGGAGCGGCTGCTCCAGTTGGAGATCGCCGCATCCTCCCGGGCGCCCTTCCGGGATCTCGCCGCCCACCTGCACGTCCTGGCTCACCGCCGGGACAACCGATGACACGACCGGACAGCACGGCCCAACGGCACAACCAGACAACACGGTCGGGCAGCGTGATCGGGCAGCACGATCAGACGGCATGACCAGATGGCATGACTGTGTGTGGCGGATGCTCGACTGCGCTCTCGTGGGCTCACAGGGCCGGTTGATGACGGGATGGGCTGGCGAGGGGCTGATGCGAGACCGACAGGAGGCTGGTGCCAGGGCGGACCGGAACGATCGTGATCAGGCGGGCGCACGGTGCAAGCGGTGCGGTACGCACGGGAGTGGCTGTCGAGCGCGTCCGGCATCCCTCGGATGCGGCTTTCCCGCGACGCCGTGGCCAGAAGCCATGGCCAGAAGGGCGTGGCAGGACGGAGGAGGGCTTCCGGCGCGGCAGTGACGAGGGCTTCCAGCGAGACGGCGGGACGGAGGAGGGCTTCCTGCGAGACGGCAGGACGGTGAGAGCTTCCGGCGCGGCAGAACAGTCAGAACAGTGAGGGCTTCCCCATGGCGACGGGGCGATTACACGCCGATCGTCCAGGGTGGGAGTGGGCCGGCTCCACCTGGGCCCGGGATGAGGGCTTCCCCACGGAAGCGGAACCGATCATACCGTGTGGCATGGGCCTTCGCACCTGCGGGGAGGAGCCAGAGCAGCAGGAAGCGATCGGTCTGTCTCGGCATGGTTGGTTGCCTACCGCCCATGCCCGGTCGTGCCTATTCTTGGGTGTCAGGTTCCGTCTGCCGGACCTGCCGGCCGTGGGAGGAGCGTCGATGCCGCTCTCGGAAAATGAGCAGCGCCTGCTTGATCAGATCGAGCGCGCCCTCGTCGAGGACGATCCCAAGTTCGCGAGCACGGTCCGCTCGACGAACCCTCGCACCTATCTCATGCGCAGGGTCCGCCGAAGCCTCCTCCTGTTCGTGGTGGGGCTGGTCGTCCTGCTCGTGGGAGTCGTTCTCAACCGGACACCGCTGATCGTGGTCCTTGGTGTGCTTGGTTTCGCCACGATGCTGTTCGCGGCGTCCCGGGGTGCTGCCGATCTTCGCCGGATCAGCGGTCGGGGCGGGGAGGCCAGCAGCCGCCGTCCGGCGGCCCCCCGCCGTCGGACCCGCCCCCCGTTCACCGAGCGGATCGAGGAACGGTGGCGCCGCCGATGGGATGAGCGTTGACCGGCAGGAGCCGTCGCCAGCCGATGAGATGATCAGTAGGCGGGATGGCCGTCGACCAGTAACGACCAAGTTGTGGTAGCGGTCGTTGACCGCGGGCCGGCGACCGCCGTCAGCCGGCAGTCAGCATGAACAACCGGTTTATGCGCTCGGCGGTCATGCGCCCGGCGTTCGCACCCTGTCCCGCTGCGTGTTCTGACTGTGTTGCCTGTTCCGAGCGTGCTGGCTGCGTTGGCCGTTCCGGCT
>NZ_CAKKTL010000080.1:0-891 GCF_920664355.1 Protofrankia sp. CiP1_Cm_nod2 | reverse complement strand
GTGCCGGCTGTTCTGGTCGTGCCGGAGTGCTGCCGGGCGTCTCGGCTTCGGGCGGCTCCCCGTCCGGACCAGGCTGCGCAGGCCCCTCAGGTCGGCGACCACGGAGCGGGGGACTGCGGTGGCCCAAACGCGGCTGGTACGCGGCGTTATCTTCTTCAGGATGCGCGTAACTGTCTGTAGATCACGTCCGATTCGTTCGTCCGGTGCGTGGGAGCGGACCAGGGCCAGCGGCGCGTAGCAGGCGAGTTCCTCCGCCTCGGCGATCCGGAGCAGGGCAGCCAGGGCCTCCTCGGCCTCCGCCGTCGTGATCGTTCGCTCGGGGGTGCGGGCGTTGGCCGCGATGTGAGCGCTCAGCCGCGTCGCGCTGGCTCGCGGGGACTCGTTCGGCCGCAGCGGCATGCCGAGATCGACGGTGAGGTCGGCCAGTTCGGCCCAGGCCGCGTGCGCACGGCTGTCGGCCGCCGCGTCCCCGTCGTCGGGGGCCTCCCGCAGGGTGGCCCTGAGGCGCTGTCGACGGCGGGCCATCCGCAGCAGGGCTGGTCCACCCAGTGGCGCGAGGAGGGCGGCCCCCGGCAGGAACCACCAGAGGATCGCGGGCAGCGGCCCGTCGCTGGTGGGCCGCGGCTGTGTGAGGGGCTGATGCGCCACCGTGTCCTGCCCGTCGCCGCTGGTGGTGCCTGCGCTCGGCGCGGCGGTCTCGGGCGCGGACGACGACCGGGCGGCGCCCGCCTGCACGGAAGCCGTGCTCCCTCCAGCCGGCTTCTGGACCTGTGAGTAGCCGGGGATGGCGATGCCCGCACTCGCTGGCGGGGTCGGCTCGAAGGGGATCCATCCGGTGGGGGCGAACCACACCTCTGTCTCTTATACACATCTGACGCTGCCGACGATCTT
>NZ_CAKKTL010000079.1:17014-21451 GCF_920664355.1 Protofrankia sp. CiP1_Cm_nod2 | reverse complement strand
GCCCAGTATCTGGCTGGCGTTTGTGACTATATACTTTGTTATGCTTACGATTATGATCATCTTAAGTATAGAGAACTTTATGCTTCTAAAGAGGTTAATGGACGCGGAAGCGGTCAATATACTCGCGTAGAACTTCCCGACGGCCGACGGGTATCTGTGGGAAGTACGTCGGAAAAAGGAAGAATATTTCGAGTTGACAATCTTACGAGTGCAAGGGTTCGGGAGGCGAGAACTGGCTATTATCCGGTCGAAGTCGCAGGTAGGAAATTTCTTCCACGGGCGGGTGAATGGAAGACTAACCGCGAAGGTATGGAGCGGTTGAAATGGGCTGGTCGACTTGAGCCTGTAGGTAATACGCTTACATATATCCGTTATTTTGACGATTTTCCTGCTTATCCATACACAAACTTCTGGGAAGATACTGTAACTTCTGGATTTGCCGACCCTAAGACGTACATTGTCCAAACGAATCCCAAGGTAGTTGAGCGGTGCATGCTCATGGCCACCGATCCGGGGGATCTGGTGCTTGACCCGACGTGTGGGTCGGGGACTACCGCGCTGGTCGCTGAGCAGCGGGGGCGGCGGTGGATCACTATTGATACGTCCCGGGTGGCGATCGCGTTGGCGCGGCAGCGGGTGATGGGGGCGAAGCTGCCCTACTACCTGCTTGCGGATTCCCCGGAAGGTCGGGCGAAGGAAGCCGAGCTCACCGGGACGCCCCGGCCCGCCGGCGGCACGAAGGGTGACATCCGCAAGGGTTTTGTCTACGAGCGGGTCCCACACGTCACGTTGAAGTCGATTGCGAACAACCCGGACATCGTCGAGGGGATGACCCGCGACGAGATCGACGCGGCGATCAGGCGGCATGCCGAGACCGAGCTGCTCTACGACCGTCCGTACGAGGACAGGCGGAAGATCCGGGTGTCCGGCCGGTTCACGGTGGAGAGCCTGTCACCGCATCGGGCCCTCGGCCTCGAGGTGGACCTGCCCCGCACCGAGCGAGCGGCGGCGGAGTCCTCGGAGGCCGCCTCGTACGAGTCAACGATCCTGGAGAACCTGCGGGCCGCGGGCGTCCAGAACGGGCTGCGGCGGGAACGGCTCGTCTTCGACACCCTCGAGCCGCACGCCGGCCGGTACGTGCAGGCCGTCGGCACCCGCCGGGACGCCGACGCCGGCACCCCGCAGCACGTCGCCGTCGCGATCGGCCCGCAGTACGGCACGGTCAGCCCGGCGCTGATCAAGGACGCCGCCCGGGAGGCGCTGCGCGGCCAGGGCCATGACCTGCTGCTCGTCCTCGGGTTCGCCTTCGACGCCCAGGCAGGCGAGGTGGTCGGGGAGTTCCGCCCGTCCAACGGCGCGGACTTCGCCTCCGTCACCGCCGAACGCCAGCTCGGACGGCTGCCGATCCTGCTGGTCCGCATGAACCCGGATCTGGCCATGGGCGACGAACTGCTGAAGAAAACCGGCGCGGCGAACCTGTTCACCGTGTTCGGCGAGCCGGACATCGACATCGGGCACACCCCCGACGGGCTCGTGATCGACATCCGGGGCATCGACGTGTACGACCCGACCACCGGCCAGATCCGCTCGCACGACCCGTCCAGCATCGCGCTGTGGATGGTGGACACGGCGTACAACGGGGAGTCGTTCTTCGTCCGCCACTGCTACTTCTCCGGGGCTGGCAACGACCCCTACGCCCGGCTGAAGAAGGCGCTGAAGGCCGATATCGACGAGGCCGCCTGGGCGACTCTCTACACGACCCGTTCCCGGCCGTTCCCCAAACCCGACACGGGCCGGATCGCGGTCAAGGCCATCAACCACTACGGCGACGAAGTCCTCAAAATCTACGAAGTGTGACGGGACTGAACGGGGGACCGGCAATGGACTACACGGCCGCGCAGCGGGCAGCGATCAGCACCCTGGACGACCCGCTGCTCATCATCGCGTGCGCCGGGTCCGGCAAGACGCAGGTCATCTCCCAGCGGATCGTCGAAATCCTGCGCCGGCCGGGCGTCCGCCCGGAGAACGTGGTGGCGTTCACCTTCACCGAGAAGGCCGCCGCCGAGCTGAAGAACCGGACCCTCGAGCTGATCGAGCACGACCTCGGCCCGATCCACGGCCTGGCCGACATGTACATCGGCACGATGCACGGCTTCGCCCGGTCGGTGTTACAGACCTGGGTTCCCGAAACCTTCAAGTACGCGGTCCTGAACGAGATCCAGAACCGGCTGCTGGTCGACCGCAACAGCAACAAGTGCGGGCTGACCACGGCGAAGGCCATGGTCAAGGGGACATCGAGACCGCTGTGGAGGTACAAGGAGTCGGGACTGTTCATGCAGGTGGTCGGCATCCTGCGTGAGGACGACATCGACCAGGAAAAAATCCCCGAGGACCTCGACGAGGCGCTTGGGATGTACCGCACGGTGCTGCACAGCCTCCGGTATTTCGACTACACCGAACTGCTCCGCACCACGGTCGACATGCTCGAGTCCGATCCGGGCGACTCCATGGCCGGCCCGCTGGTCCGTCATGTCCGGGACGCGGTGCGCTATGTCGTCGTCGACGAGTACCAGGACACCAACCACATCCAGGAACGGATGATTCAGGGCCTGTGCCGGTTCGGGGCGAACCTGTGCGTGGTCGGCGACGACGACCAGACGATCTACCAGTGGCGCGGCAGCGCGGTCAGGAACATCCAGACCTTCACCCGCCGTTACCCCGGGGTCCGCAGCGTCACCCTGGATGACAACTTCCGGTCCAGCCCCGCGGTGGTGTCGCTGGCGCAGACGGTCGCCGAGACCCTTGTCGACGACAGGCTGGCCAAGAACATGGTCGCGTCCGGCCACCAGGAGTTCGACCGCGGCGATCTGCTCGCGGTCGAGTTCAGCGGCGCCGACGACGAGGCGGTGTGGATATGCGACCGGATCGCAGCCCTGCGGGGAACCCCTTTCCGGGACGACCGGGACGAGGCGCCGCGCGGCCTGAGCTGGTCGGACATGGCCGTCCTGTTCCGCAGCGTCGCCAAGGACGCCGACCCACTCGTCGCCGAACTGAAACGGCGGGACATTCCCTACGTCATCAAAGGTCTCGCCCGGCTGTTCGACGCGCCGGAGATCCAGGCCTGTGTGACGGCGTTCAGCTACATCATCGGTGAATCCGGCGCGGACGATGTGCGCGATTCCTGGAATGCCGCTGATATCGATCTCGACGCCGCGGATCTGACCGCCGGGCTGAAAGTTCTCGACGAGGCGAAGAACTGGCAGCCGGGCGCCCGCTGGGGTTCCTACACCCTGCAGCGGACCTACCTCGACTTCCTCGAGGCCGTCGGCCTGCGGGAGGACACCGTCCCGTCGGCGGACGGCACGGTGCGCGGCGAGCTGGTGTTCTACAACCTCGGCAAGTTCAGCCAGGCGATCTCGGACTTCGAGCAGATCCACTTCCAGTCCGACCCGGCCAGGAAATACGAGGGCTTCGTGCGGTGGCTGACCCACCATGCCCCCGGCTACTACGCGGAAAGCGACGCCGACGTCGGATACGCCACCCCCGACGCGGTGACCATCGCCACCGTCCACCAGGCCAAGGGGATGCAGTGGCCGGCGGTGTTCGTCCCCGCCCTGCGGAAGAACCGCTTCCCGTCGAAGCGGCAGGGCGGGATAAACGTCTTCCACGTCATACCCGAGAACGCGGTGCCGGACGCGGAACGCTACCGGGGCACCGAAGCCGACGAGGCCCGGCTGTTCTATGTTGCCGTCACCCGGGCGCAGAAATACCTGGCGCTGTCCTTCTCGCCCGGAGGGTCATCCATGTACGCCAGGCGATCGGTGTTCTTCGATCTGGCGACCCGCAACCCGAACGTGCTCACCGCGGCACCCCCGGTGCGGACGGTCGCGCGGCTGGAACCGCGCCCGCGGCACGAGCTGCCGGATGTCACCCTGAGCTTCAGCGAGCTGAAATATCTGTTCGAGTGCCCGTACCAGTTCAAGTTACGTTTCCTCTATGGATTCAACCCGCCGATCCATGAGGCGCTCGGCTACGGCAAGTCCGTCCACGACGTCATGGCGGAAATCCACAAGCGGGCCATCGACGGTGATCTGGCCTCGGCCGCCGAGGTCGCGGACCTGGTCGACCGGCACCTGAACGTCCCGTTCGCCTATCCGGCGCTGCGGGAGCAGCTCCGCGACGCCGCCCGCAAGGCCGTCAGCCGCTACCTCGCCGAGAACCGGGGAATCCTCGGGCAGACCCTGCACAGCGAGCAGCAGGTACAGGTACGGGTCGCCCCGGGCATCACGGTGGACGGCCGGATCGACCTCATCCGCCGCCTGGACACCAACGAGACCTCGATCGTGGACTTCAAGTCCACCGAGCGGGCCCAGGCCGAGGAGGTCACCCGCGACCAGCTGCACGTCTACGTCCTCGGCTACCAGGAGCTCACCGGCC